>JALXEI010000055.1 GCA_027069645.1 Hyphomicrobiales bacterium | reverse complement strand
ATCATGGCCGGAAAATTCTCCTCGCGCTTCCACTCAAATGTCCAGCCGTTGCGTCTTGCAATCTCGATCCACAAATCGGCGGAAAAACCGGTAACCTTGCCTCCCTCGTGAAAAAAGGTGAACGGATTTCGTTCCACTGTGGAAATAATCAGCCCGTGCCGTTTCAGACCCGTTCCCCGACGGGTTGGCAGCGCCGGCAGGCTCATGGGCAGTTCCGGAGCTTGCGAGCGAATGACCGGTTGGGACCGGTTCGGATCTTCCCGCCAGGGCTGCGCCTGTACCGGGCCGATTATAGCCAGCCAGACCACTGTCAATATCGCTGCAAATCCGGTCATCCGCCCTGTCCCGCTTTTTTTCCTGAAAAACGGCTCCCCTTCTGTCAGATATGAGTCTATGACCTGAAAGGAACTGCCAGCAGATGGCATATCATCTGTTGATCTGTGTGCACAGATAATTTGCCCCCGTCAGCAAAAGGTGTGTACAAAATTATAACTGGAGATTTCATATGTCCGAAAATGAGGAAATAACAGCCAGGCTGGTGAATATATATCGCTATCCGGTCAAGGGATTGTCCCCCGAATCCCTGCAAACCGTTGAACTGCGGCAAGGTATGACGTTGAAGAATGATCGGGCCTTTGCCATCGAAAACGGCAAGGGCAAATTTGATCCCGACAATCCCCGCTATTTACCCAAGGTCAATTTTCTGATGCTGATGCGCAATGAAAAACTGGCCCGGCTGAACACCACATTCAGGGATGATTGCAACGAACTGACCATTACACTGGACGGAAAAACCGTTGCCAGAGGTCGACTGAACAACCGCGAGGAATGCCGGGCCATTGAAGATTTCATGACAGATTATATGGCCGGGGAACTGAAAGGCGCGCCGCGCATTGTCCATTGCCCCGGTCACAGTTTTTCGGACGTCGCAGCCAAATGTGTGCATATCATCAATCTGGCCAGCCTGCGCGAACTGGAAAGAATGATGGGCATGACCATCGATCCCCTGCGGTTTCGCGCCAATCTTGTCATTGACGGCCTTGCGCCCTTTCATGAACTCGATCTGGTGGACGACAGCCTGGAAAGTGGTGATGTGAGATTAAAGATTTTCAAGCGGACAACACGTTGCCCCGCGACCAATGTCGACCCGCAAAAAGGTATCCGCGACCGCACCATCCCGGACTTCCTGTTCGAGAATTTTGGACACCGGGATTTTGGCATCTATGCAATGGTTGAACGCGGCGGTCGACTCGATGTTGGCGCGCAATTTACGCTTTGCCGCAAGGAAGAGGGATAGCCTTGATCCGGGGTTCAGGGGCAACAAAAAGGGGGCTGAATTGATAAAATGAACAAAAACTAAACCGTTTCACTTGCGACTCTGGCCCCCGGCCCTGCGCTTGTCGCATGTCCGGGGAGCGGTGTGGTTTGCTTCAAATGCTGGACTGTCAACAAGGTATATATGTCATACCAGAGAGCATGAGCATCGCGGCATATCAGGCCGTCACATTGCTCTCTTTGTCCTCGCTTTTGGTCTCTTTTGATGCCTCGCTCCTCGCGGCTTTGGGACGACGCGGGCGAGGGGTACGTTTCGGCTTTTCTGCAACCGGCGCGCTGTCGGTGGTATTGCCATTGAGAACGGCAGGCTGCTTGCCGGTTCCTGGCACAGGCGCCTTTTCGCGACTGTCATCTGACTGACGGGCGCGACGCTCACCATTTCGTCCTCCGGACTTTTGCGCTCCTCCCGCAGCGGCCGCATTTTCTTCCTGCCTGGCCTGCGCCGCATGAATAATCCGAAAATAGTGCTCGGCATGCTGAAAATAGTTTTCGGCTGTAACCGTATTTCCTGACGACAGGGCATCCCGGGCAAGGGCCATATATTTTTCGGCAATATGTGCTGCCGACCCTTTTATTTTTACTTCCGGCCCGTTTGATTCGTAGTTTTTTGTCAAAGGGTTATTCGACCGGTTGTTTCTTCCACGACCCCGGTTTCTTCGGTTCTGTTGTCCCTGTCTCATAAGGCCCCTGCCTTTACTTTCACTTTTATCTGTCTCTCGACAATAAGGAGCGTCGACAGACAGTGATAACCGGAACCATTCCGGTATCTTTCTTCAAAAATCCTGATGGTTATGTCTGTTCACGACCCGAAAGGCTGTTTCCTGTGCGCCAACGGGGGCCAGCGGAAATTCCAACCCGGTCGCAAACAATTCTCACCTCGATCAAAACAAACGCTGTTGCCGGGCTTCCGGAACATAACCCGATTATTGCAAGCCCCGCGTAAAAGCGGAGTAAACCCGAAGCGGGATCAAATCCCGAAAAAACCTTCGAAAATAAAGTCCTGCCAGAACCACAGCAAGCAATTTGCACAATGCCTGTTTCTTTCCGGAGCCGATCAATATTCGACCGGTTTATACATCTGAATCCCGGAAACCCCGTGAGCCGATCACCACCTGCAAAAAAACTGCAAAGATTCAACTCTGCCGCGCCTGTGACATACAGTTTCCATCCCCGTTTTCTTCAAACAGTCATGCTTCATCCATCTGTTTGAACACATTACGAAATGATGATCAAAATCACGAGCTCTTGCTGGCTGCCAGGTTCCCCGGATATCCCTGCGATCAATGACACCGACCCCTCAATGTCGATCTGTTACCTCCGATAGCTCCCCTTGCAAACCGGAAGTCTGACGTCTTCTTGTTATCTGCGTTGTTCTGGCCAAAAAACAAGCATTTTATTTTACAGGATGATTCGTCTCTTGTTTTCACAATAACCCCCTTGCAACCGGTCTGACAAGTTTATTTTTAATCGCTTGTTAAAATGGCCTTTTTACATCCTTTTAAAATTTCTCTGTGCTGAAGCCGCAACACATCTGACAGTACCGGAAAGATCCCTGTAACAACCGTTTTCGCCCCCTTCCGGTGACAATCCGGCCTTTTCCAGCAAATGTAACACGTCGCGGTCCTGCCCCTCGCCAATTTCGAAGATAACGACCCCTCCCGGCCCGAGCACGCGAGAAAGCCCTGGTATAATTTCCCGATAGGGATCAAGCCCGTCCGGCCCGCCATCAAGAGCCGTTCGAGGCTCAAACAAAGCCACTTCGGGCGCAAGATCTTCAATTTCATCTCTGGCAATATAGGGCGGATTGCAGATCACCAGATCAAAAATTTCGGAACCATCTTCTGCAAAATCATCAAGCCAGTTGCCCGGACGAAACACCACCCGATCCGCACAGCCAAGACGCCTCGCATTTTCGGCCGCGATCTCAAGGGCTTTGGCGCTGATATCAATGCCGACACCTGACGCCCCCGGCCATTCCATCAGCAGCGACAGCAGCAAGGCGCCCGAACCTGTCCCGAGATCAAGAATTTTTGCGCCCTCGCTCGCCCGCTGTTTCGACGCCATTCTCTCCAGCGCCGCTTCAATGAGGGTTTCACTGTCGGGCCGGGGATCGAGAACTTCCGGCCCGAGACGAAACGTGTGCTTCCAGAATTCCCGCTGACCGACAATCCGCGACACCGGTTCCCCTGCCATGCGCCGCGCCAGGGCGGTGGCAATTTCGCTCAGTTCCTGTTCGCTCAGCAACCGGTCGGGCTCCAGAAAATAGGCCGCGCCTTCAAGGTCCAGCGCATGAGAGATCAACAGACGGGCATCCAGTTCCGGCGAAAGAACACCGGTTTTGCGCAACACCTCGATCACATTCCGGCAGCAGGCGCGAAAATGTGTCGGGACGGCCGGTTCAGTCATCATCGGCCTCGTTCATGGCGGCAAGCTGCTCGGCCTGATGCTGTGTAATGAGCGCGTCAATCACTTCATCCAGCCCGTCTCCGGCAATAATCGCCTCAAGCTTGTGCAGAGTCAGCCCGATGCGATGATCCGTGACCCGCCCCTGCGGAAAATTATAGGTACGGATGCGCTGCGAGCGATCTCCCGATCCCACCTGACCGCGGCGCTCTGCGGCCCGTTCACTGTCGATTTTCTGCCGCTCCAGATCATAGAGGCGCGAAAGCATCACCTTCATGGCCTTGGCGCGGTTCTTGTGCTGGCTTTTTTCGTCCTGCTGGGTGACCACAATTCCGGTGGGAATGTGGGTAATCCGAACCGCGCTGTCAGTGGTGTTGACCGACTGTCCCCCCGGCCCGGACGCGCGATAGACATCAATACGCAGATCCGCTTCATTGACCTCGACATCCACTTCCTCGGCTTCTGGCAAAACCGCAACGGTCGCGGCCGATGTATGAATACGCCCGCCGCTTTCGGTTTCGGGAACACGCTGAACCCGGTGCACCCCGCTCTCGTATTTCAGGCGGGCAAAAACACCCTTGCCGGTGACCGAAGCAATGACCTCCTTGAAACCGCCATGTGCGCTTTCGCTGGCCGAAATAATCTGCATTTTCCAGCCATGCAGATCGGCATATCGTTGATACATGCGATAGAGCGAACCGGCAAACAGGGCCGCCTCCTCGCCGCCCGTTCCGGCCCTCACTTCCAGAATGGCGCTTTTGTCATCGGCCATGTCACGGGGAAGCAACTGAACCTGCATTTCATGATCAAGTTTCCCGATCTTTTCTTCCAGTTCGGTTTTTTCCATTTCGGCCATCTCGGCCATTTCGGCATCTGTTTCCGGATCGGCCAGCATTTCCGCAAGATCCGCCAGTTCCGAGCGGGCCTTTTGTATTTCCCTGATCGTGGTCACAAGCGGGTCAAGCTCGGAAAATTCCTTTGACAGTTTGACAAACTGCTCCTGGTCGGGCGCGGCAGACAAAAGATCCTGCACCTGCTGCCAGCGATCAACAAGATGGTCGAGTTTTTCCTGGGGTATGGAAGCCATAGTGAAACAGATTTATCCGTGTAACCGGGTTAAAAAAGAGCGCAACGCGAACGGTTCCCTTTATGAACGACGCATTTCCTGAAAGCGCTCGACAAGGAATTTCCAGATGCTCAGAGCCTGCAATTTCAGCTCTTCCAGGCCTTGCGGATCATTGACACCCAGCCACATCAGATAGCCGGTGCCCAGTATGATCAGCAAAAGCACAAACTGTACGAGGGGAACGAATATACCTGTTTTGCGCTTATTGGCAACCACCGGTGTGTGGCTTTTGCGATTCCAGGGCGCTGTTGCCGGAGGAACCGCACGCATTTGGGCATATTCGGGGGTGAAACCGGCCGGTAGAGTCTGATGCGGTGGAGCGCCGACCGGTATCTGTTGCTGCATCGACACCGAAAGAGACGGGTTTTCCACCGGTGTTTGCGATCCGGGGACGCGCTGCATGATAGCATCGGCATTGGCGCGCATATTATTGTAGGAGGGATCAATTTCCTCGGTGCGCGGTCGTTTGGGATGATCCCCGGGCAACTGCAACATGACCCGCCGCAATACCGGTTCGCTATCCAGACCCAGCAGGCCGGTATAGGCGACAATCACCCGGCTGGTTTCGTTCCACGACGGCAGCGCGGACAAACGCCCCTGTTCAAGCCGTTCTATGGTTTCGGGACGGGTGTTGAATTTTTGCGCCGTCTCCGGCAGGGACAACCCTGTTGCCTGGCGCATCTCGCGGAACAGCTCGCCGATTTCCTGGTCGGGAGGCACGGCATCGGGCGTTTTTTCGACCGCCTCCTCTATGCTGCGAATATGCAGTCGTTTTCTGGTCGCAGGATTGAACATTTCCGTCCTTGGGAACTACGCTACCATTACCGGATACAATGATCTGCGTGCCATTGGCAAGCCTGCAATCACAGACCCGGAATATCTATCTTACGCCTGTCGGCAAATCTCACAAGGGCTGTTCTGATATTGAGGACATTATTATCGAGCAATTCAGCGATATATTGGCGTATATCCTGATAATCCAGCCCCAGTAACATGGATTTGACCGGTCCGATCGCCATCGGTGCCATTGACAGGGAAGTAAACCCCAGTCCCACCAGCGCCATTGCCTCAAGCGGCCGTGAGGCCATTTCGCCACAAATATTGACCTCGATACCGTTTTTTTCCGAGACCTTTCGAATATCGGCAAGTGCCTTGAGAAAAGGCAGACTCAACGGATCAAAACGATGCGCCACGTTCATATTGGCACGGTCCACGGCAAATAAAAACTGCAACAGATCGTTCGTGCCCACCGAGATAAAATCGACACGCTTCATCAGCGGTTCAAGCTGCCAGATCAGCGCCGGAACCTCGATCATCGTCCCGACCCGTACAGATGCGGGCATCTTTCGTTTGAATTTTTTATGGTGGGCGATCTCGCGATTAATCAGGTCCCGGGCCTGCTCGATCTCCCAGATATCGGCGATCATCGGCAATAATATATTGAGATTTTTCCCGCCCGCCGCCTGCAACAGGGCGCGCACCTGGGTGCGAAAAATTGCCGGACGGTCCAGCGCAAAACGGATGGCCCGCCAGCCCAGCGCCGGGTTTTCCTCGTGAGCATGACGCAAATAGGGCAGAATTTTATCACCGCCAATATCAAGGGTCCGGAAAGTCACCGGCCTGCCCCCGGCCTTTTTCAGCACATTGGCGTAGCTCTTGCGCAATTCGTTAAGCCTTGGCAGGCGTTCGGCGATCATAAAATGCAACTCTGTCCGATAGAGGCCGATCCCCGATGCACCGCTTTGCTGCAAATGTGGCAGATCTATTTCCAGCCCGGCATTCATGCCAAGGGAAACAGGCTTGCCGTCCCTGGTCACCGCAGGCCTGTCACGCAGTCCTTCATAATAGGCCGTCCGGCGTTTTTGCTGTTTTATTTTTTCCCTGTAATCATTGATCGTCCTGTCGTCCGGCCGGATATGAACCTTGCCCGTCAGGCCGTTGACACCGATCGCATCCCCGGACTGAACCCTGTTGACGATCCCTGTCGCGCCTCCAACCGTCGCCAGCCCGAGAGCCCGGGCGATGATTGTCACATGGGCCGAAACACCGCTATCCTCCAGCACCAGGCCGACAAGATGTTCTCTGTCATAGTCAAGCAGATCGGCCGGTCCCATTGTCCGCGCCACCAGCACCGAGTTGCTTTGCAGTTTTTCCCCCGCAGATGTGATATCAAGGCCGGCAAGAATACGCAGCAGACGATTGGAAAGATCGTCAAGATCATGCAGCCGTTCGCGAAAAAAGGAATCACCCGCGCGCATCATTTGCGAACGCATTTCGTTTTGCGTGCGCTCGACAGAGGCTTCCACGGTCAGTCCGGATTCAATGCCATCATGCAGCTTTTGCACCCAGGCCTGATCATGGGCAAACATGCGATAGGTTTCGAGAACCTCGCGATGTTCCCCTGCCCTTGCCACATCACCGCGCGACAGCATTTCATCTATACCGGTCCGCAGTTCGTCCAGCGCCTGCTCCAGCCGGGTCATCTCCATGATCGGCTCGTCGGCAATCAGCCGGGTGACGGTCACGCGCGGCTCGTGCAAAATGACCTGCCCGAGGGCGACCGCCGGGTAAAGGGCCACGCCGACCAGACGGTCCGGCCCGGAAACGAGCGCCTCGCTGCGCTGCTCCACCAGTTCGGCCATGTCCCCGGAAGAGAAAAATTCGGCCAGCACCATCGCAACCGTCTGCATGGCCTCCAGCTCTTCCTCGCTATAGTGTCGCTGCGCGATGTTTTGCAGGGTCAGGACCCCCAGCATGTGACCGCCGCGCAGAATGGGCACCCCCAGAAAGGAATGAAAGCGATCTTCCCCGGTCTCGGGATGATGGGAAAAAGCCGGGTGGCGAACGGCATCGGCCAGAGCCAGCGGCCTCGCTTCATCGGCAATCAGCCCCACCAGCCCCTCGCCACGTTTCAGTTTCGTATGATGAACGGCCGAGCGGTGCAGCCCTTCCGTGGCATAGAGCATCAGTGAACCGTCGGGGCGGCGCAGATAGATGCTCGATACCTC
>JALXEI010000054.1 GCA_027069645.1 Hyphomicrobiales bacterium | reverse complement strand
GTCTCTGTGCAAATAACAACGCCGTGTAGCGTTTTATTCGTTGTAACAGGTCGGACAGGCCTTATCCGGACCGACATCCCGATAAACCGGAACCTATGATATCAAATCAGCATATCATGTCCCCCACCGTCAATCTGTTACCCCGAAAGATATTTTTCCGGATGGCCCAATACATGCGCTTTCCCTTGCCGCCCCGTTACTCTGCGGCTAAAGTCGTGGTTCAGGTATTGCCGGGGCGCTATCCTCGCAATTTTTTAACGTTCAGGGAGGGAAAATCAATATGTCGCAAGATCCGGTCATCGCTCAAAAGGGCCCCTTCAGGGTTGAACTCGAAGAGGGCAAAAAATATGCATGGTGCCGATGCGGACGATCAAAAAAGCAACCCTTTTGTGATGGTGCCCACAAGGACACAGACTTCACGCCATTGATGTTTGTTGCTGAAAAGTCGGGCAATCACTATCTTTGTGGCTGTAAACATACAAGGAAGCCCCCCATGTGCGATGGTACACACAACGGACTTGAAGAGGAAGCATAACTTCCGGGGCCTCTTCGTCTTTTCCTGTTTCGGCAATTGCAACCCGCGGTAAACTACAGAGTTATCATCTGGCATGGAGTATTTTCTGCAACAGCTTGTCAACGGCGTCACGCTGGGCTCCATATACGGCCTTGTCGCCATTGGCTACACGATGGTTTACGGTATTATTGGCATGATCAATTTTGCTCATGGCGATATATTCATGATCGGCTCTTTTGTATCGCTCATTGTCATTCTCGGGCTTTTTTCTGTCGGGATCACCTGGATACCACTGGCTCTTGTCCTTGTACTTGCCATTTCCATGATGATAACCTCCGCCTGGGGCTGGATCGTGGAAAGGCTGGCCTATCGTCCCCTGCGCAACAGTTTCAGGCTTGCCCCGCTCATAACAGCTATCGGCATGTCGATCACCTTGCAGAACTTCGTGCAGATTGTGCAGGGGGCCCGCGTCAAACCCCTGCCCCCCGTGATTACGGGGCATTTTACCCTGATGGAAAAAGATGGTTTTGCCGTTCAGATCAGTCTGATGCAGATCATCATTATCATGACGACCATTTTTCTCATGATGGCGTTTTCCTGGCTCATTGGCAACACCGGCCTTGGCCGCGCCCAGCGTGCTTGCGAACAGGACCGGACAATGGCTGCCCTGCTCGGCATTGATGTCGACCGGACCATTTCCCTGACCTTCGTTATTGGCGCAGCTCTCGCGGCCGTCGCCGGTCTGATGTACCTGCTCTATTATGGCGTGATTGATTTCTATATCGGTTTTGTTGCCGGGATCAAAGCCTTCACAGCCGCGGTTCTGGGCGGTATCGGCTCCCTGCCGGGCGCCATGCTCGGGGGTCTTGTGATTGGCCTGATTGAAACATTCTGGTCGGCCTATTTTTCCGTCGAATACAAGGATGTCGCAGCCTTTTCAACCCTCGCCATTGTCCTGATATTCATGCCATCGGGACTGCTTGGGAAACCCGAAACGGAAAAGGTCTGAATATGAAAAGCAAGCCTTCCGGACCGGTTTCGACACCATTTTCATCCGCCGTTGCTGATGCCGGTATAGCCGCTTTTATCGCTCTGCTTTTGACCAGCCTCGTGCTGGGCTTGCGAACAACGGATACGCCTGCCGGTCTGGTTCTCGTACCGCGAACAGGGCTCGTCGTCCTTGCAGTTTCAATCGTTTTTTTTGGCAGGCTGCTCCTCAACATGCTGCGCGGCAAAAAAATCCCGTCAAACCTGCGCATAAACACTCTCGCGGAATATCACTCCCGTTTTTTTGTATGGGCCAGGAAATATTCGGGCCGGATCTTCCTGACCGCCGCTTTTTTGCTGCCGCTGATTCTTTTGCTTGCAGAACGCCAAACCGGTGCCAGGATGCCGTTGCGTTACTGGTTTGACATTGCAACCCTTGTTCTGACCTACATCATGCTTGGCTGGGGACTGAACATCGTTGTCGGCCTCGCCGGGTTGCTGGACCTTGGTTATGTTGCCTTTTATGCCGTGGGAGCCTATTCCTATGGGCTGCTGGCACAGCATTTCGGTTTCTCCTTCTGGATTTGTCTGCCGCTTGCCGGGCTGCTGGCCGCTTTCTGGGGCATCATCCTCGGCTTTCCGGTTTTACGCCTGCGCGGCGATTATCTGGCGATTGTTACCCTTGCCTTTGGCGAAATGATACGCATTGTCCTGCTCAACTGGTATCAGTTTACCGGTGGCCCCGACGGTCTGTCAGGCATCCCGCGTCCGGATTTTTTTGGCCTCACCTTCAAACGCTTTGGCGATCACACATTTCACGGTTTCCTTGGCATCGAATATTCATCCCTCTACCGGATTTTATTTCTCTACTACATCATTCTCATGCTCGCCCTGCTGACCAATGCTGTTTCCCGGCGCTTGCGTCGATTGCCCGTCGGAAGGGCCTGGGAAGCGATGCGCGAGGATGAAATTGCCTGCCGGTCCCTCGGCATCAATACCGTCAACACCAAACTGACAGCCTTTGCGACCGGTGCCATGTTTGGGGGTTTTGCAGGAAGTTTCTTTGCCACCCGACAGGGGTTCATTTCACCTGAAAGTTTCACCTTCATTGAAAGCGCGATCATTCTGGCCATTGTTGTCCTTGGCGGCATGGGCAGCCAGGCCGGCATCGTTATCGCCTCGATTGTGATGATCGGCGGCTTTGAACTGTTGCGCAACATGCAGGGGCTGAAGCTGGTATTCGGAGACGGATTTGACCCTTCTCTCTATCGCATGCTCCTGTTTGGCATGGCGATGGTTGCCATCATGGTGTGGCGTCCCGGCGGTCTCGTCTCCGCCCGCCGCCCGACCATTTTTCTGACGTCCGGAAAGACGGAAAGAGATAAGAGGGCCCGGAAGGGAGAAAAGCAGTGAGCAAATCTCTCTCGAAACACACACCGTTGCTTGATGTCCGCAATCTGACCATGAAATTCGGGGGGCTCATTGCTGTCAACGCTCTTTGTTTTGAGGCCCGGCGTAACGAGATTACAGCCATCATTGGCCCAAACGGTGCAGGCAAAACGACCGTTTTCAATTGCCTCACCGGCTTTTACAAACCCGACCGGGGAGCTATCATTTTGACCGACAAGGATGGCCGAAGCCATTCACTTGAGCGAATGAGTGATTTTCGCATCAATAACAAGGCCCGTGTTGCCCGCACCTTTCAGAATATCCGGTTGTTTGGCGGCATGTCCGTTCTCGAAAACCTGCTGGTCGCACAACATCACAAACTGATGCGTGCTTCCGGCCTCACTATTGGTGCGTTGCTCGGTCTGGTCTCCTACAGGGAAAAGGAACGCGAGGCCGTTGAAAAAGCCAGCTACTGGCTGGAAAAAACCGGTCTCACGAACAGGGCGGATGATCTTGCCGGGGATTTGCCCTATGGCGACCAGCGCCGCCTTGAAATTGCCCGTGCCATGTGTACAGAGCCCCGTTTGCTCTGTCTTGACGAACCCGCCGCCGGGCTCAATCCCGGAGAAACGAAAATACTGAACGAACTGCTTCTCGATATCAGGGATCAACAGAACATTTCCATTTTGCTGATAGAGCACGATATGAGCGTCGTTATGGAAATATCAGACCATATTGTTGTTCTTGACTATGGCTGCAAGATCTCCGAAGGATCGCCGGAACATGTCCGCAATGACCCCGGCGTTATCGCCGCCTATCTCGGCGTTGAGGATGAAAGCGAGGTCCGCTTATGAGTTCATCCGTACCGCTCCTCACAATCCGCAACGTTACGGCATTCTATGGCAATATACAGGCCCTTTACGGCGTTGATATCACAGTCAATGAAGGCGAAATCATCGCCCTGATCGGCTCCAATGGTGCCGGAAAATCTACTCTGATGATGACAATTTGCGGAAATCCACCCTGTCGGGACGGCACCATCATGTTCCGGAACCATCCTCTTCACAATATGCAAACACATGAAATCATGCGCCTTGGCATTGCCCAGTCCCCGGAAGGGCGGCGAATTTTTTCGCGCATGAGCGTCCTTGAGAACCTGCAACTCGGCGCATCCCTGACCGATCCCGCATATTTCAAACAGGATCTGGAGCGGGTTTTTGATATATTTCCGATCCTTGGGAAACGTGCGGACCAGCGCGGCGGAACCTTGTCGGGGGGCGAGCAGCAAATGCTGGCCATTGCCCGTGCCCTGATGGGGCGCCCCTCCCTGCTATTGCTGGACGAACCGTCGCTGGGCCTCGCGCCGCTGGTCGTCAAACAGATTTTTGCGATCCTGCGCGATTTGAATACCCGCCAGAATCTGACTGTATTTCTGGTCGAACAAAATGCCTGGCATGCCCTCAATCTGGCCCATCGCGCCTATGTAATGGTTAACGGTCGCATAACCCTGAGTGGTCGTGGCCGTGATTTGCTCACGCACGACGATATCCGCTCTGCCTATCTTGAAGGGACTGCCAGCAGATGATCATTGCATATGCACAATGGTAATCATGACCTGTCGTCAACGGCGATACGTCAAGATACAGCCCGGGACGGTTTGCCATGAATATCACAATTTAAAATCGTTATGGTCCGCGAAAGAGATAAGATGTAAAGTCATATCATACACAGGGAATAACATTCACACGGGAGGAAAATAAATCCATGAAGACGCTCCTTGCCACCCTGTCAGCCCTGGCTGTTTTTGCTTTCCTGTCCGACCACGCCAGCGCTGATATTTCCATTGCCACGGCAGGCCCCATGACCGGTCAATATGCCAGTTTTGGCAAACAGATGAAAGACGGCGCAGAAATGGCTGTTAAGGATATTAATGCTGCCGGTGGAATTCTGGGAAAAAAAATAAAGCTCTATATTGAAGACGATGCCTGCGATCCCAAACAGGCCGTTGCTGTCGCCAACAAGGTGGCTGGCGCAGGCGTCGTTTTCATGGCCGGTCATTTTTGCTCCGGCTCCTCCATTCCCGCCTCAAAGGTTTATGAAGAAGAGGGAATAGTACAAATATCGCCTGCTTCCACGAACCCGAAGCTGACCGATGAAGGCGGCCCCAACATTTTCCGCGTTTGCGGACGCGATGACCAGCAGGGCGCGACGGCTGCCGCCTATATTGTCAAACATTTCAAGGACAGTAAAATCGCCATTCTGCACGACAAGACGGCCTATGGAAAAGGTCTAGCCGACCAGACAAAAATGGCGATGGAAAAGCTGGGCAAAAAAGCGGATATGTACGAGGCAATTACGGCTGGTGAAAAAGACTACACCGCTCTTGTGACCCGCATGAAAGCCGCGAAGATCGACATTGTCTATCTTGGAGGATACCACACCGAAGGAGGCCTGATCGTCCGTCAGATGCGCGATCAGGGCATGAAAACGAGGCTCATTGGTGGTGACGCTCTGGTGACGGCCGAGTTCTGGTCCATAACCGGCGATGCCGGAGAAGGCACATTGATGACCTTTTCACCCGACCCGCGCAAAAACCCGTCCGCTGCCCCTCTGGTCAGGCGGTTCCGTGATGCCGGTATCGAACCCGAAGGCTATGTCCTTTATACCTATGCCGCCATACAGGCCTGGAAACAGGCCGCCGAAAAAGCTGGCACCGTGGCCCCCTCCAAGGTGACCGAAGTCCTCCATTCCGGCATGAAGTTCAAAACCGTGCTGGCGGACCTGTCTTTCGACAAAAAAGGAGATGTGACACTCCCGGGTTACGTTTTCTATATCTGGTCGAAAGGCAAGTATGACTATGTGAAATAGATCATCCCCGACGCACAAAAACAAAGGCAACGCAGAATATCGGACTCTGCGTTGCCTTTTATCTGTTCAAAACAGGTATACGAGGCTATGAAGCCGCGGCCAGGTTTGCCTCGGCAAATTCCCAGTTAACGAGATTGTCAACAAAGGTTTCGAGGAATTTGGGCCGCGCATTGCGATAGTCGATATAATAGGCATGTTCCCAGACATCACATGTCACAAGTGGTGTTGCGCCGTGCACAAGCGGGTTTTCGGCATTTGGTGTTTTCATAATTTCAAGCTTGCCGTCCTTCAGGACCAGCCACACCCAGCCCGAACCAAACTGGGTCACGCCACCCTGTACAAATGCCGTGCGAAATTCATCCATGCTGCCAAAGGCTTCGTTGACCTTTGCCTCAAGAGAACCTGGCATGGCGCCACCACCCGAAGGTTTCATGCTGTTCCAGAAAAACGTGTGATTGTAAACCTGCGCCGCATTGTTGAAGACGCCCGGATTATTGCCAAAGGAAGAGGTAATAACCTCTTCAATTGACTTGCCTTCAAACTCGCTTCCGGCAATCAGCTTGTTGCCATTGTCCACATAGGCCTGATGATGCTTGCCATAATGATATTCAAATGTCTCCGGCGACATGTGCGGCATAAGGGCATCGGTTGCATAGGGGAGCGTTGGTAGTGTCATTGTCATGGGGAAATCCTTCCTGAAGATTTCGGATTCGGGAAAACCGATCCTGCTTTTTTGAATAATTCCAGAGCGAACCTATAACCCTCGCGAGGCGAAATCAACCACCCGGCGAGCTCAATTCCCTGGTTTTTCAGTCAGGTTTGTGGAAACAGCGGTATTTAGGGCCATTTTTCATGATCAAGTATATGCTGGCACCGTTACACAACCAATCGCGCCCCCTCCCGCTTCCTCATAAAAACGACTGCTGGCCGACCGGAACAAGTAGATCAGGTCCGTTATTTTGCGGATTGTTCACAAGGGACGAAACCTCCCGCGCCACCAGAAAACCGGCCTCGACAGGAGCCATAAATTCTGACAGGCCCTGCGTTGTCCCCTCCTTGCAATCCAGCCAGCGACCATAGTTTTCCGGGCGAATGATCAGTGGCATGCGGTCGTGGACACTGGCAATATCGGCATTGGCCCGCGTTGTGATGATCACGGCGCTTTCCATTTCCGAACCGTCAACACCCATCCAGTTTTCCCACAATCCGGCAACCCCGATGGGCCGTTCATCACGCGCCGAAAAATACCACGGCTGACGCTCCCCCTTCTTTCCGCGCCATTCGAAGAAGCCGTCCATCGGAAACAGGCACCGTCTGTATCTGTATGCGTTGCGAAAAGAGGGTTTTACGCTCAGCGTTTCACATCGTGCATTGACCAGCGTTGCAAAGGCATCAGGGTCCCTGACCCAGTCGGGGATCAATCCCCAGCGCACCAGCACCATTTCCCGATGGCCGGCATAGCTGTTACGGACAATCGCCACCGGCTGCGTCGGGGCAATATTGTACCGTGACGGGAAGTCATCGATTTCCGGCAACCCGAAATTTCGCGCCACCAGAACCGGCTTCGAAATCAGTGTATATCGGGAACACATAACGGCACGCTCCCCGGGTTCTGCGATCGAAACCTCAATTTCGGCCCGAGCGCCCCATCTTGAACAATCTTGCCACCAGCCAGATCGGCACAACAAGCAATGCACCTGTGAGGAAGTAGGAAAAGCCTTTCTCGAACGCATCATATCCCATATCGTAGATACGAAGGGCAAGTCGCCGTACGCCGTTGATCACATCAAAAGGTTCGAGCCCGAGGGCCGCCAGTACAATCCCGACGATCACCGACAATATAATGAGGCGCAGAATGACACCCGGCAGACTTCCGCCAATAAATTTTTCCATGAGTTCTCCTGTTTGCGCGTGCCTGGTCCGACACATATTTTCGGACAACAATGCCGTTTATGCATATTATAGCTGAAAAAAACGCTTCATGCACACCGCATCTTTTACGAGAACCTCTTTCAAAGCATCACCCCTGGACCGTTTCCTGCGCCTTGCCTGCCATCGCGATTTGTGCCAGCCGGTCTGCGAGTTCGACCGCCCCACGCAGACGTTCGTCCTCGTTTTCCCAGTCGGCCTTGTAGAT
>JALXEI010000053.1:6592-7905 GCA_027069645.1 Hyphomicrobiales bacterium | reverse complement strand
ATTCAATTTGATCCCACTGATCATCTCGTAGAGCATAACGTCTCATAGGCCAACTCCTTTCAAAGCTGGTTCTCTATGAATCACTTATTTAATGATTTGGGAATCCCTTAAATGATGACACCGCCTAAGGTATGGTGGTGATCTGGCCAGAGGCATGGGTTTCTTCGCCCGTTGCCTGATTGCTTGGCCGATATCCACTCAAGGGACAAGACTTCACAAAAGTGCGCCTGCTTGCTGGCCCGCCCTTGCCGCCTTTAACAAACGTGTGGCTGAAATTTTGAACACACCCGCTCAATTGGACAACACAGGTGGATTGCTCCCGATCATGCTAGACTTGTCGCCGGATGCCAAGGCGTACTGGATCAAGTTCTACAACTCCATTGAAAAACAGCAGGGAAAAGATGGTGAACTGTTCGACGTTCGCGATGTTGCGAGCAAGGTGGCGGAAAATGCAGCCCGATTGGCAGCGCTGTTCCATCTGTTAGAGGTGGGAGGAAGCGGAGAGATTAACCAAGCACATATGGAGAGTGCGGCCCGGATTGCCGAATGGCACCTTTACGAATCCCAGCGTTTCTTTAACGGTTTGACAATATCAGACCAACAACGGCAGATTGCCAAACTGGACAAATGGCTGATTGACCGTTGCCGCCAATCTGGTGGACAATCAATTCCAACGAGGGAAGTCATGCAATATGGTCCTGGCAAATTGCGCAAAAAAGCGATGCTGGAAGCCGCCATTGACGATCTTGTGGCGCTGGGTCGTGTCCGCCAGGTCAAGCAGGGCCACAAAAAGCTGATTGAGGTCAACCCGGCACTGCTATCAGAGGAAAACTGACGCCTCTTGAGAACTTTAATCATTAGTGCTCTCCACCGGCTTGCTACTGCTATTCCTGCTATCTTGCTACAGTTATGTGAACGCCAAAAATAGCAAATGTAGCAGTAGCAACGGCTTAATGCCGCAACAGCCAACCCGCAAATCGCACCATTTAACTCCACCATTCGTCAACACCGATTATGAGCAGTTAAACCGTCTAGGTTTAGGTTTAGGTACACGTAAACCCATAACTCCTGATTTCAATTTTTTGGGCTTCGGTTGTGTGTAAGAGATCAAGACCTTTGACGGGGCGGGGTGCCCCCCGTATTGGCATCTCAAAAAAATGCACAAGAGGGGGGGGGCTGTAAAATATAATAACTGGATTTGCATGGCCCAATGGATTTATCCGCGACTTGCGTTCCAGTGTGTCCCTACTGTGTCCCCGGAATTATTGCGAAATAAAACCACCTCGCCACCAACCTCTTGAAACGCCTGTATG
>JALXEI010000053.1:0-6582 GCA_027069645.1 Hyphomicrobiales bacterium | reverse complement strand
AACCATCGACCTACTGATTAAAAGTCAGTTGCTCTACCAACTGAGCTAAGGGCCCACATTTTTGCACAGACAATTTCGCTCCCGGGTTCCGCCTCGCCCTCCCAAAGGGCAAGCACACAGAATCAGGAGCGGACCAGTGATTGTCCTGCGTAACTGGCGCGAACATATGGCGCTGCTCGCAAAAGGTCAAGAGGCTGGTTTGATGATTTCGTGATATTCCTCACCTTCAATCCATGATAGTCTCGCCCGGGTCCCGTTCGAACCTGTTGTCAGCAACTCTCGAGACCGGGCTTCTCCCTTTATGCACACAGGCAGGGCTTTTCCATTGATCACTTCATCGACCTTCCGGTTTGCCACAAAAAAGACAGAACGCCTTGCCGCGATCGGCCTGATGGCTGCCGCTGTCAGCATCTTTTCCATACTTGATACCACGGCCAAATATCTTGTTGGTGCCGGCGGCCTGCCGATCATGCAGATTGTCTTTGTACGCTTTGCAGGCAATATTGTGCTCAATATCCTGTTGTTTGGGCCCGCTCTGTTTCTCGCCGCCGCAAGAACCACAAACAGAACCGTGCATTTCGCCCGCTCGCTATTCATGGCGATCACCACCGGATTTAACTTTCTGGCCCTGCAATATTTGCAACTGGACCAGACCATCACGCTGTTTTTCCTGGCGCCCCTGCTGGTTGCCGCACTGGGTGGCCCCTTGCTGGGCGAATGGATTGGCTGGCGACGACTGACAGCTATTGTCATTGGTTTCAGCGGCGTGCTGTTTGTGACAAGACCCGGCTTTGGCGGCATTCACCAGGCTGTCATCTTTTCCTTTGGCGCGGCCCTCTCCTACGCCCTCTATTCCCTGTCAACCAGATATCTGACCCGCCTCGAAGCCCCGCAACTGGCGCAGATCACCGCACCACTGGCGGGCACGTTGCTCTTTGCCGCCCCGGCCCTCATGCAATGGCAATGGCCCGCCAGCCCGTTCACCCTCGCCCTGCTATTGTCCCTCGGATTTATTGGCGGCTTTGGCCACTGGCTGCTGGTGCTGGCCCACAAACACGCCCCTGCCCCCATCCTCTCGCCCTTCACCTATGTCGGCCTGCCTTCGATGATCGTGCTCGAATGGCTGGTCTTTAACGATCTGCCGACCTGGTGGACACTGCTCGGGGCCTGTATCATTATGGCGTCCGGAGCCTATCTGCTCTGGCGCGAAAAGAGCTGACACGAACCGCCGCTGTTGCCCTTGCGGGCAATGTCCTCGCCGGACGGTCATGCTGCGCGCATGGCGGAAAGGGGCGAGCCCCTTTCATCCCCATTTGAAAAGATACGGGTTTGCAAAGGGCGAGCCCTTTGCCGCCCGCTGCGCAAGCGGCCCGTCCGGCGAGGACATGCCTGCAAGGGCATTTTACGGCGCATAGGCCTCGTGCACGCGCTCGCGCAACTGATCAAAGGTACCGGCAGCGATGTTTTGGCGGATCTGTTTCATCAGGTCCTGATAAAAGGCTGTATTGGCCCAGCTCAACAGCATGGGAGCGAGATATTCGCGGGCTTTAAACAGATGGTGGATATAGGCTCTGGAATAATCCCTGTGGGCCGGACAATCACTGCCCGGATCAAGGGGCGCGGGATCGTCGGCAAATTTCGCATTGCGCAGATTGATCTTCCCCTGCCAGGTAAAGGCCTGCCCGTGACGGCCCGAGCGGGTTGGCATGACGCAATCAAACATATCGATCCCCCGCGCCACCGCCTCGACGATATCAAGCGGCGTGCCCACCCCCATCAGATAGCGCGGCTTGTTATCAGGCAGTTGCGGCAGTGTAAAATCGAGCACTTTGATCATTTCCTCATGCCCCTCCCCTACCGCCAGCCCGCCAATGGCATAGCCGGGAAAATCGATACGGGTAAGGCTTTCCACCGAACGGGTGCGCAAATCCTCATAAATGCCCCCCTGGACAATGCCGAACAGCGCCTGATGCGGGCCACCAAAATGCTCGAAAGCCCGCATGGAACGTTCGGCCCAGCGCATGGAAAGTTCCATGCTGGTGCGGGCTTCTTCATGAGTGGCGGGAAAGGGCGTGCATTCATCAAAGGCCATCTGGATGTCGGCCCCCAGCTGGCACTGGATTTCGATGGAGCGTTCCGGCGTCAGCTCATGCCTTACGCCATCGATATGCGACTGAAAGGTAACGCCGTTTTCACTCATCTTGCGCAGTTTGGAAAGCGACATGACCTGAAAGCCGCCGCTATCGGTCAATATCGGCCCCTTCCAGTTCATGAATTTGTGCAGGCCCCCCAGGCTTTGCACCCGCTCCGCACCGGGACGCAGCATCAGATGATAGGTATTGCCGAGGAGAATGTCGGCGCCGGTTTCGCGCACCTGATCGGGATAGAGGGCCTTGACCGTCGCTGCCGTCCCGACAGGCATAAAGGCCGGTGTCCGAACGGAACCGCGCGAGGTGATGATCTCGCCATTGCGCGCCGCCCCGTCCCGGGCCTTGAGATGAAAGGAAAAATTTGTATTCATCCGGGTGTTTGTAGGTCGTCTGAAGCGATTGTACAAGTTCCCTCAATTTTCAATGTAAACTGCAATGTCAAAGCTCCTCCCGGTTTTCGCTCCTGTGTGGCTCGGGGGAAACAACCCGTCCAAAACATCCGGAAATACTCCCTTTACAGAGCTTTCGACTTGTAAAGCATTTTTTTCTGCCCTAATTTTGCCAAAAAGATACACAGGAAACGGGGGCAATTGTGAGAGAAATCTTTATTTCAGCCGTATGTGCGATGCTGCTTGGCGGTTGCGCCACGGTTGTACGCGGTACAACAGACAAGGTACAGATCAACTCCAATCCGCCGGGTATTCAGGTGGTCTCTTCAACCGGTCATCAATGCGTAACACCTTGCGCCATCACCGTTTCCCGCAAGGAAGAATTTACCGTCACCTTCAAACCAAAACACGGCGACCCGGTCAGTATCCCCGTCATTACCGGTGTTTCCGGGCGTGGCGCTGCCGGTTTCGCCGGAAATGTTGTTGCTGGCGGGATCATTGGCATGGGGGTCGATGCGGCCACGGGTGCATCGCTTGATCATTATCCCAATCCCGTTTTCCACGACTTCAAGGCACCGCAAACCGGGCGGATTCGAAAAACGCCCCAAAAGAAACATCACCGCAAGCAGCGGCACGGCACCCCGATGACCTGATCACAGGTCTGCCTTTCCGTCCCCGGCCTGGGACGGATGCAACAGACAGGCGTCGCCATAGGAATAGAAGCGATAGCCGGTTTTGATGGCACAGGCATAGGCGCGTTGCATCTGATCAAGGCCGCTAAAGGCGCTGACCAGCATGAACAGGGTCGAACGCGGCAGGTGGAAATTGGTCAGCAGCAGATCAACCGCCCTGAAGCGATAACCCGGCGTGATGAAAATGTCGGTTTCATCGCAAAAGGGGTGGACCTTTCCGGTCTCATCCGTGGCGCTTTCCAGCAGACGCAGGGAGGTGGTACCAACGGCAACGATGCGCCCGCCATTGGCGCGGGCCTTGTTGAGGGCCTCGGCGGTCTCCTCGCTGATCTCGCCCCGTTCGGCGTGCATTTTGTGCTCTGATATGTTTTCGCTTTTGACCGGCAGAAAGGTCCCCGCCCCCACATGCAGGGTGACAAAATGCTGCTCGATGCCCCTGTCCGCCAGTTGCCCCAGCAGTTCATCGGTGAAGTGAAGCCCGGCGGTCGGGGCGGCAACGGCACCATTATGCCGGGCAAAAACCGTCTGGTAATCTTCAAGATCCTTTTCATCCGGCGCGCGTTTAGAGGCAATATAGGGGGGTAACGGCATGGCCCCGCGGGCCCTGATCGCTTCATCAAGATAAGGCCCCGACAGATCGAAGGCCAGAAGCACCTCGCCCCCCTGCCCCTTTTCAACAACTCTTGCCGTCAGAGCTCCCAGTGCACAGGCGCGGTCCGGCGAGCCAAAATCAATCGTCTCGCCAGGCTTCAGTCGTTTGGCCGGTTTGGCAAACGCCAGCCACGAGCTGTCGTCCAGCCTCTTGTGCAGATTGACGTGAATGGTGGCGCTGCTGTCCTCGCGGCGGCGCACCCCGATGAGAGCCGCCGGGATGACCTTTGTATCATTGAGAACCAGCACATCCCCCTTGCGCAGAATGTGCAGCAGATCGCCGATTTTATGATCGACAAGATCAGGCGTTTGCCCCGGCCTCACCTCCAGCAAACGCGACGCATCACGTGGTTCGACCGGACGCAGGGCAATGGCGCTTTGCGGCAGTTCAAAATCGAAATCATCTACGCGCATAAAATGAAATGACCTCACCGGTCGGGCCGCCTGCGCAGCGGGCGGCAGGGGATGATCCCCTGCACCTCATTTTTATACAGGGCTGTGTGTTGTGTCATACGCGACACCCAAACGACAGCACCTAACCCGGATTGGGATTATTAAGGGACTGGTCCCTTAATCGCCGCCCGCGCAGGGCATTCCCTTAAACGTCCGCGGCGACTTTCATCGAGACGATCTCGTCGGGGTCGCGCACGGGTTCACCGCGTTTGATCTTGTCGATATTTTCCATACCCTCGATCACCTTGCCCCATACGGTATACTGCCTGTCGAGGAACGGCGTTTCGCCAAAACAGATGAAAAACTGCGAGTTGGCGCTATCGGGATGCTGGGCCCGGGCCATTGAGGCCGTACCGCGCACATGAGGTTCATCATTGAATTCGGCTTTCAGGTCGGGCTTGTCAGAGCCGCCCATGCCGGTGCCTTGCGGACAACCGGTCTGGGCCATGAAATCCTCGATCACCCGATGAAACTTGATGCCGTCATAAAATCCCTCGCGCACCAGTTCCTTGATGTGTTTGACATGGTTGGGTGCCAGATCGGGGCGCATTTCGATCACCACCCGACCATGCGTGGTTTCCATGATCAGGGTATTTTCGGGATCTTTTATTTCACTCATGAATTTTTCCTTTGATTGATAAACGCTCCTGCCGGCTATTTGGCGTCTGCCATAACCTGCATTTTGATGATAATATCGGGATCGGTAACCGTGCCGTTTTGCGCCGGATCGCCCAGTTTGATGCGTTGCACATATTGCATGCCCTGCACAACCTCGCCCCAGACCGTATATTTTCCGTCCAGATGGGGCGCACGTCCCAGCATGATGTAGAATTGCGAATTGGCGCTGTCAGGAGAAGCCGAACGTGCCGCACCGACCGTGCCTTTTTTGAAAGGCTCGCTGCTGAACTCGGCCTTGAGGTCAGGATATTTCGAGCCGCCAGTGCCATCACCTTTGGGGTCCCCGCCCTGTGCCATGAACCCGGCAATGACGCGATGGAATTTGAGACCGTTGTAGAAACCTTCACGGGTCAGCTTTTTGATACGGGCCACATGGTTGGGCGCGAGGTCAGGCCGCAGTTTGATGACCACCCGACCATATTTCAAATCCATGTAAAGCGTATTTTCGGGATCCAGCCCCTTGACCGGCGCACTGTTCGCGGGGGCGGCCAGTTCTTCGGGAGTCGGCGGCGCAACGATTTCCTCGTTTTGCTTCGTGCTGCTGCCGCAAGAGGCAAGGCCCACCGACAGGAACAGGGCGAATAGAAACTGTTTCATCTCAAATCCTCAAAATCCGTGCCCGCAGCGGGCTGGTTTTTTCAAAGTGTCATGGTGTGACATAATTCAGAAGACTATGGCAACAATAAAAATTGTCGCGCAGCCGTTCAGCCCCGCCCGGCGGTCACCTTTCTCGCAGCCCCTGCCGGCACGCTTTATCCGGTGCAATGATGGCCCAACCGATCTGAACGGGTTGATCTTTCAGCTTCCAGTTGAACTGCTTTTGTCCTGTCTCGGAATAAAGGCTCCTGACCGGGCCATAATCTTCCGGCATCTGCACCAGCACATCGCGGCTGTATTTCCACACAATCAGCACTCCCTTGCAGGCAATATCCTTTTGATCCATCCACGGTCGGGCCTGTGGATTGCCCCTTGCTATATGAGAAGGACGTTCGGGCGCATACCATGAAATATTGTCGCCGATCCATTCATCCCCATCAACATAACGCAGGGGAAGCCCGGTTTTCTGTCGCCAGAGCTGACTGAAATATTGCCCGATATCCCGTCCCGGATAATCTGTCCGCAAGGGCTTTTTGGAATAGAAGGAGCCGATTGTTCCCATCCCGACGACAGTTGCCACCACGCCGGATTGCAATATCAACCAGCAAGCCGCCATGAAACCGAAACGTTCGCGAAACAAAAACGGCTTCATCACCGCCATCAGCGCAAGGGCCGAAAAGGAAAACATCGGCGCGCCCCACATGGAGCGAAACTTCATACCCAGAACGAGCGACAGGAAGGTGACAAACAGCACCGGCACCAGCGCCACCCATAACAGATAGCGCCGCGCCAGCGGGGTATTTGCGGCGAAGCTTACCGGCTGTTGGCCACGCCGCCGGTCATAGGGCAGAACAGCGCCGCCCAGCAAGATGACCAGTAACATGCCCCCCTGCGCACCGATCTGTGCCGCGAGGAATTTCAGCGGCCCGATAATATGGGCCGTAAAACCGACAAGCGGCCGGGTGCGCCCCG
>JALXEI010000052.1 GCA_027069645.1 Hyphomicrobiales bacterium | reverse complement strand
CGCCCTGCAAATCTGCGACTGTCACGAAGGAACCAGCCGGGCCGGTTGCAGACCACGGACCGAATTCCCCAGCCATATTTTCCCCCGATCAAGATCGGAACGGGTCAGGACAGCCTCAACGGCCCGCCCCGTGTCAAGAAGGTGAGCCCGCAGGGTTCCGGGCAACAAACCGCAAGAGAGCGGCGGGGTCAGGAGTTTTCCCTCCCGTTCGATAAACAGATTGCTGCGCGCTCCTTCCGTGCATTCATCACGCTCGTTCAAAAACAGAACATCCCCGGCGCCATGCGCGGCACTGGCGGCAGCCCATTCGCTGTCAAACAGTTGCCGCCGCGTGGTTTTGTGCGCAAGCAACGGTTCCCTGCTGTCAACCCTCTTGTCGGAAATCACAAAGCTGATTTGCCTGTTCCGGTCGGGACAGGGAACGGGCCTTGATGTCAGTGTAAATTCACCGTTAGCCGAAAGCAGCAGGCGCACCAGATAACAGTTCTCATTGAGCGAACCGGCAAGCCCTTGCAAACTGTCGCGAATTTTTTCAACAGGACAGTAAAATTTCAGTTCCCGAGCGGAACGGGTGAGGCGTTGAAGATGATATTGCAGCAGATAGGGTCGGCCATCGGGGTCAATCCGCAAGGTTTCAATCAACTGATAGTCGGTCATGTCAAAAACCTTGCTTTCAAAAGACATTCTTCATATTCGTCGTCGCCAATGGAGTCCTGCACAATACCCGAGCCAATACCGGCTTCACCGTGACCATCGGGAAACAGGGTAAGCGTTCTTATGGCGACATTGAAACGGGCCGACAAATGACCACCGGGATGTTCCCGGCCCAGCAAGCCCAGCGCCCCGCAATAGACGCCCCGCGGGCGCTCTTCCAGTTCGCTGATGATTTGCATCGCCCGCACTTTCGGGGCTCCGGTAATCGACCCGGCCGGGACCAGCGCCCGGATGATCTCCGGCAAATCAACATCCCGGCGCAGCCTCCCCTTCACCAGCGAGGTCATCTGGTGCAGAGTGGGATAGGTCTCGATCCGAAAAAGGTCCTCGACGCCGACACTGCCGGTTTCGCAAATGCGTGCCAGATCATTGCGCATCAGATCGACAATCATCAGATTTTCAGCCCTGTTCTTGATATCCCCCTGCAATCTTCGCGAGAGGCGCCGATCTTCCCCGGGATTGGCACCGCGGCGCGCTGTGCCTTTCATCGGGCGCGTACAGATTTCCCCCTTTTCGATTTGGAAAAAAAGTTCCGGCGACAGGGACAGGATGGAAAATTCGGGGCTTTCCAGAAAGGCTCCGAAGGCAACAGGCTGGGATTTGCGCAACTGGCGATAAAGGGCCTCAATATGGCCTTCAACATCAAAAGTCAGCCCGAATGTGAGATTGACCTGGTAAATATCTCCCGCCGCGATGAACTGTTTTGCCCGCTCAAATCTTTCAGCGTAATCATCACGTTGCATGAGCGGGCGTATGTTATTCAATCGTGTCTGCCTGTCGGCATCGGTTTTGCCGCGCAGGAAATCATCAAGCTGCCATTTGTTGATATTTCGCTTTCCGGGAAAAATGGCAAACCAGATCAGCGGCACCTGACGGTTGCGAGGCATCAGATCATGCAGAGGCGGCTCAAGAGCATATCCGAGTTCATAGGAAAAGAATCCTGCGGCCTGAAAATCGTTGTCGATGGCCTGCTGCAATCGGGTGATAGCCTCGTCAACTTCATCAATATGATCCGCCCGGATGATCTCCATCGGATTTTCGAGCAGAACGGCCCCGCCCCCGCCCGAAGCAGGACCGTCATCAAACAAAAACCGAATAGCGGATCGCGAAGACAGGAAAGTAATGGCGGCATCTCGCTTTTGACTGATGGACTGTTCCGTCGGCGACCGGTCAGGCAGCCTTGACCCCGAGGCGTTTCATACCATCCAGTGCAGGCTTGTAATGCGGATCGACCTGCAACGCGCGCCGATAGGCCCGGGCAGCCTTTTTGGGATCTCCAAACCGCTCGGCAGAGAGCCCCCGATAGGTCCAGGCACGAACCCCGGGACGACCGGATTTACCGCTGCGTTTGGCGGCAATATAAAAATCATCATAGGCCAGTTCGAACTGTTGCAATTCGAAGCGGCTTTGCCCCCGGGAAAAATAGGGGTCGGGGGTATTGGGACGCAGGCTGATGGCCACATCAAAATCACTGACGGCATTTTCATGCTGCCCCATCAACTGATAGGTCAGACCACGCTGATAATAGGCGAGCGCACTTGACGGATCCAGCTCGATGGCCTTGCGAAAATCGGCCAGCGCCATCGCGTAATTCCTGTTCCGCTTGAACAA
>JALXEI010000051.1 GCA_027069645.1 Hyphomicrobiales bacterium | reverse complement strand
ATTCTGCTACGGCTTGTCGCCCCCACAGGAACAAGAGCGCGTATTTACGATCATGAAGGCAACAAGCTGCTCGATTCCAAAACACTGAGCGAACAAAACATCTTTGATCGCAAGCAGCTTCCCGAAATTGGCAAAACAAAAAACATCAGTTTCACCACACGCGCCCTGCGCTGGCTCAAACGCATGTGGCGTGGAAATGTGCCTTTGTATCGGGATATCGGTCAGGCCAACGGCAAGGCCTATACCGAGGTCAGGGCCGCTCTTGCCGGACAACCCAAGGAAATGTCACGGCTGGGAGAACACTCCGAACTGATCGTTTCTGTCGCCGTCCCGATCCAGCGCATGCGCGCGGTCCTCGGCGTCCTTTTGCTATCGACCCGCGGTGATGATATTGACAAGATTGTCAAGGATGAAGTCATCGGCATCATGCGTGTCGGGCTGATCGCGGCAACCGTGTTGCTGGCTCTCTCGCTGTGGTTGTCAAACCAGATCGGCTCTCCCATGCGAAAGCTGGCCGCCGCTGCCATCAGAGTCCGGCACAGCGCCAAGGCACGTGAGGAAATCCCCGACTTTACCGACCGTAATGATGAAATCGGCGAACTGTCCGGTTCCCTGCGGGAAATGACGCAGGCCCTTTACAGTCGCATCGAAGCCATTGAAACCTTTGCAGCCGACGTCGCCCACGAGTTGAAAAACCCCCTCACCTCGCTGAAAAGCGCCGTTGAGACCCTGCCGCTTGTGCAAAAGGAAGAATTGCGGGAACGCCTGACAGGCATCATCCTGCATGATGTCAAGCGTCTTGACCGCCTGATCAGCGATATTTCCGATGCCTCGCGTCTTGATGCCGAACTGGCACGCGATGAATCCGAACCCGTCGATATTGCCAACCTGCTTGGCCATATCGTTCCGGCCTTTAATGACATTCAGCGCGAACATGACGTGAAAGTGACGCTTGACCAGCAGAAAATACCGCAATGTCGAGATGCCTTTCTTGTCAATGGACACGAGATGCGGATCGGTCAGGTGGTCAACAATCTCGTCGATAACGCAATTTCATTTTCACCCGACAAAAGCGAGGTCAGGGTCACCGTCCGCCGTCTTGATCACGACGTGGAAATCCGGGTCGAGGATGAAGGCCCCGGTATTCCCCCCGACAATCTCGAAAAAATATTCCGGCGTTTTTATACAGACCGCCCGGAAGAGCAGGGTTTTGGCAATAATTCCGGTCTCGGGCTTAACATTTCCGAACAGATCGTGCTCTCCCACAAGGGGACGATCCGGGCCGAAAACCGACTTGACAACAACAAAATTACCGGCGCGCGCTTTATCGTGCGCATACCGGCTCTTGTCCCCTGCCCCTGAATGTCGCGAGGATTTATGAAGTCTGTGACCGGATACCTGGATGTTTAAAAGCGTTTCAGCCATGAAGCGCTGAAATACGGGCTGCCCTTGCCGTCATAATCGCGCGTATAACCGGCACTGCCTTCGATCTGGCCGTTTTCAAGTTTCCAGCGGGCGAAGCCGCCCAAACGCAACTGGTAATATTTCTCGTTGCCGACAATCCCGGCCTCCGGGCCCAGTGTCAGGCGGGGAATCAACTTTGCCGAACCGGCGCGCAACTGCCCCTGATAACCGGTGCGCAGGGAGGAAAAAGAGGCATCAAGACTGACAAAGGAGCGCATCGGCAAATCGATCCAGTTTTCGCTGATGACCTTCAGACCATAGCCCATATGCGAGAGTTTGTTTCCCGGATCGGGGCGGGAAAAACGATGCTGTTCGCCATGCAGACCGACATAGATTTTTGAAATCACCGGACCTGTTTTGAACTGATATCCCGGCGTCACCTCGAACAGGGCCGGGCTGGCCATGTTTGGCCCGTTGTTGCCGGTAAAGCTGTAGCGGCCATAGGCCCCGAGAAGCCGCAACCGCCAGCCTTCCTCATAGAGGCCGCCGGAAAGGCTTTTCACCATACCGGTCCAGCTCATCCAGCTGTTTGCCGCAAGGTTGCCACCGCCAAACAGCTCGCCGGTCGGCTGATCCGCCGGAGTGGCAGCGCGATCAACAGCCCCGCTTGCCGGTATACAGGCCAAAAGGCCTGCCACGAGGCCGAACAATCCCCCGAAGCCCTTTGATACACAACTCACCCGACGCCCCCCGGGAACGCAAATACGACGCACACACTGATGTTTCAAGTTTGCCGTACAAGGAAAGATCTTTCAAGAGAAACAGAGGATTATAGTGTTTTCCACAAGAGGGAAGCGCTGGCGGATAAATTGCTCCCGCCCTTACGCCCTGGCATAATCACGGTGCGAAAATTAAAAACTTG
>JALXEI010000050.1 GCA_027069645.1 Hyphomicrobiales bacterium | reverse complement strand
ATCCATCTGGCTGCAAGCCTCAGCTGGCTCAAATGATGACACCGCCTAAAAACAGTTGAAAAACAGCGAGGTCAGGCATTTAAGGGTTGTTTTGGAAGCCTTTTTGATATTGCGGCCGACCTTGCTGGTAAAATGTTTGATTTTGCTGCCTGTTTTGCTGATGGCCTTGCCGGTCTTTTTGAGAACCTTTTTTGTGTCCTTGCCGGCGTTTTTGATGCCCTTTTTGGTTGCAAGGGTGGCTTTTTTGGTAAATTCGACCAGGGTTTCGGGTTCTTTTTTTCGTGTGGTCTTTGTCGGCGAGGCCGGGGCAGGGGCCGTAGGGGCTGTTGCCCCGGTTTGCGAATTGCCGGTGCGAGGCATGGTGCCCGAGATGTCATATTGAACAAGAACGCCCGAACAGCCCGTGGACTGCGCGGAGGCCGTACAACTGTCATGGTTGTTTTCCCGGGCGATATTCATGATGCACAGAAGCTTTTTGCCACGAACATTGGGCGTATCCGAGACAATCCGGCAGACATAGGTTTCATCGGGACCGGTGCATTTGATGCAATAGTCCTGGCTGTTTTGCGCCCGGGCATGACCTTGCCCGGCAATGAGCAGCAACAGGGCGGCCATAGCGGCTACAGGCGTGTTTGAGGCTCTCATAAAAGGCGCTTTCTTTCTTTCAGCTTCGGTTGTATCCGGTTATTCATTTGCCAGCAGACGATAATTTGTTGGCCTCATCAAGGCAAGTCAGAGGGATGTGCCTCTCAAATTGGGCTATGGTTAACTCGCAATATGGCAAGACGGGCGTGTGAATACCGGACGTTTCTTCCGACCGGGATGCCTTTCGAATGCCGCGGATTTTCTGTGAACCGGATGGCAAATTCCTGAATATGTCCGGATCGATAATAAACCTTGCATAAGAGGCCAGTCGTAAACTCCTTACTGATTTTATTGAGGTTTTTCCAGTTCAGAATCAAGCAAACCGGCGCAGGATGGGGCCGGCGTCCCTTTCAAGCCGGTTTGCGCCGATAATGGGCTGGAAAAGGCCAATAAAATCAAGCAAGGAGTTTACGACTGGCCTCTAGGTCATAAACTCATAAACAGGGTCGAGAATGGTGCCAAAAGCGCAAAAATACGAGGTTAAAATGATCGCCGCGCGTACTTTTGTACGGGCAAGATCATTTTGGCCGCGGATTGCAGCGCTTTTGGCATCCTGTGGACAGGCCATATTTGCTCTCCCGCTGCGTTGCAAGCTCTTGAAAACCGGAAGGTTTCCTGCGAACCTGCGCCTTGCGGGAAAACAAATCTGCTCCTGCCATTTCGATCCTGTTTATGAGTTTATGACCTAAATCCGTTTTCATCAAGAAAACGCTTGATAACAGGCCCTTTCCTGCTGTAACCACACCGGTGGAGAGGTGGCCGAGTGGTCGAAGGCGCTCCCCTGCTAAGGGAGTAGGCGGTTTGTCCCGTCTCGAGGGTTCGAATCCCTTCCTCTCCGCCACCCCCTTATAATACCGGAATACAAAAAGGCTGTCTCATACATTCTCTTTTGGCCTCGATATTTCGCTCCCCGGACAAGCGCAGCGCAGAGCCGGGGTCCAGAGCCGCAAGTGATATTCTTTTGTTTTTTTCATTTTCTCAATACAAACTTCCGTCGTATTGCCCTGGATCCCGGATCAGCGCTATCGCTTGTCCGGGAATCGAAACATCGAGGCTGCAACAGAAAGGTGAGTGAGGCCTTTTGTGTTTTGCTATAAGTCATTGAAATCCCCTGAATACCCGTTCTGTTCTTCCCGGTCTGAGGGGAGCGTCGGGCCCCGGCGCCGAAAAATACCGGCGTTCGGGTGCTTGTATCTGTTCCTGTGGCGCGATAGGCTGGGGGCATATTTTGTTTTGCTGCATATTGTAACGGAGGTTGCCCCCATGTCTCTGTTTTTCTGGCCCCGTGTTTTCCGGCTTCGCTCTTTCCGGCTGACCATAGTCCTCCTTGCCGCCCTCGCCCTGCCCCCGTCCACAACGACCGTCCACGCGCAATCGGCGGAGCTGATGCAGCACTACCGGCAATATCAGGTACTCAAAAAGGCGGGAAAATATAGAGATGCCATTCCCTACGCCAAAAGAGCTCTGGAGCTGGGAAAAAAGGAATTTGGATTTAAGCACGAAACTTATGCACTACTTTTGAGCGATCTCGCAGAGCTTTATGGAGAGATGGAAAATTTTCTAAAGGCTGAGAAACTCTACAAACGAAGCTTGGCTATTTATGAGAAAAAACCAGGTCCCAATCATACAGACTTGGCGATTTGTCTCAACAACCTTGCGGTACTATATCAAACACAAGGAAAGTATCGAAAAGCTCTTTCTCCTACTCTACGCAGCCTCGCCATTATCGAAAAAAATCTAGGTACGGATCATCTTGAATTAGCAGCCAGCCTGAATAATCTTGCAGTTCTTTACAAGAAACTGGAAAACTACAAAAAAGCCGAATCACTCTATCTACGCAGCCAAAAAATAAAAGAAAAAAAGCTTGGCAAACAGCACCCGCTGGTCGCCGCAGGGCTCAACAACTTGGCTTCGTTCTATGAAAGCCAAGGGCAATACAGCAAAGCTGAACTGCTCTATCTGCGTAGCCTTGCAATTTGGGAGGCAAAACTGGGACCCGAGCATCTTGATGTAGCGACAAGTCTTAACAATTTGGCTGGGCTATATCAAAAGCAGCTCAGATACAAGGAGGCCGAAAATCTCTATCGCCGAGCCCTTGCAATTAAAAAGAAAAAACTGGGGGCAGGGCATCTGGGTTTAGCTTTGAGTTTTGCAAATATTGCCAGCTTATTCCATGATCAGGGAAAATTGAAAAAAGCAGAAAACTATTACCGACGTGCGCTATCGATCAAAGAAAAAAAACTGGGACGCAACCATCCAGATGTTGGCATTGTGCTTAATAATCTCGCGGAGTTGTATAAAGCACAGGGGCGCTACAAGAAAGCTGAAGCCCTTTACAAGCGCGAAATTGTAATCACCCGGAAAGCTTTCGGGCGCAATCATATTTCATATGCAGTCAGCCAGAACAACTTGGCTGACCTGTATGAAAAGCAAGGGCACTACAAGAAAGCTGAAATCCTTTATCGCAGTTGCCTTGTTATACATGAGAAGAAACTGGGTTCCGAACACCCCTCAACATTATCTGTTCTCAATAACATCGCTCGACTATATGAAATGCAGGGTTTCACTAATAAAGCTAAAAAACTATATGCAAACGTCTTAACTAAAATTGAAAAAAAGCTGGGGCATGACCACCTCTCAGTTGCGACTATTTCAAACAATCTCGCTTCAATTTACAAATTGCAAGGGCGCTACAAAGAAGCAATACATCTCTATAAAAAAGGCTTGGAAATCCAGGAAAGAACACTCGGACATGATCACTATATAACCGCGAATTCAATCAATAATCTCGCTAGTGTGTATGATGATCAGGGGCGAAAAAAAATAGCTGAAGCCTTATACAAACGAAGCCTAGCAATCCGGGAAAAGGTGCTGGGAAAGCAGCATCCTGCCGTGGCCGTCAGCCTCAACAATCTTGGCGATCTCTATCAAAAGCAAGAAGACTACGAAAAGGCGCTTCCCCTTTTGCTCCGTAGTCTGGCCATTAAAAAGAAAAAGTTCGGACCTGAGCACCCTGCCGTCGCCGTCAGTCTCAGTAATCTTGCTACACTTTATGAGGCACAAGGGCGCTACAATGATGCAAAACTTTTATATATGCGCAGCCTGGACATAAAAGAGAAAAAACTGGGGAGGGAACACCTCTCTGTAGCAACCACTCTTAACAATCTTGCGGGACTCCGAGAGAGATTGGGACAATATGATATGGCAAGGACCCTATACGAACGTAGTCTTGCTATTAGAAAAAAGAACCTCGATAATAAAAATCCTCTTGTTTCAGCTACCTTGAACAATATTGCCAGTCTGTATTTCGTACAAAAAGAGTGGGCTCAAGCAACACAATACTGGCGTCAAGCCGCAGATATTCTCAAATTCCGTGTCATTCGTGATGAGAAAATCGGACAGGGGCAATCCGGCAAAAGGAAAAATGAGATTGCTCAAAATAGCTGGTATTTTTGGGGGTTGGTCAAGTCCGTTTTTCGCAAAGAAGGCCCCAAAGTTAAAGCACAGATCAATGAGCTATTCCAGAGTGCCCAATGGGCCGTTCAGTCAGAGGCAGCCGGGGCGCTGGCGCAAATGTCGGCCAGACAGGCGGCAGGGAACGGCGAGCTGGCGGTTCTGGTGCGCGAGCGGCAGGACAAGGTGAGAGAGTGGCAGGCCCTGGAAAAGCTGGTCAACAAAAAGCGGAGTGCTGGCAAAAACCATAAGGAACTGGACAGGCGGATGGCCCGCCTTGACCGGCGCATCAGCGAGATAGACAAGCGCCTTGCCAAAGACTTCCCCGATTATGCAGCGTTGGCCAGCCCCAGACCGCTGTCCATAAAACAGGTGCAAAAACTGTTGCAGCCGGACGAAGCGCTGGTGCTGTTGCTTGATACGCCAGAGGCCAGGCCAACCCCCGCTGAGACCTTCATCTGGGCGGTGACCCGCGAGCGCGCGGTGTGGAAACGCGCCCCGCTGGGCGGTAAGGCTTTGGCGGCAAAGGTGGCGTTGTTGCGCAAGGAGCTGGATCCGTCCACTGCAACCCGGTCAACCGGCAAAAAGCGCGGCTTCGCACCCGCTCGGCAAAGCGCCGGGTTCAGTCTGGATACGGCTCACGAGCTTTATGAAAAGCTGCTGGGGCCGGTTGAAAAACTGATCGCGGACAAAAAACATTTGATGATTGTCGCCTCCGGCCCCCTCACCGCGCTGCCCTTTCAGGTGCTGGTCAGGAGCAAGGCGGACGGGGCGATAACCGGCGATGAAAAATATCGCAGGGCCGACTGGCTGATCCGCCACCATGCCATCACAACCCTGCCCTCTGTTTCATCGCTGAAGGCGTTGCGCGGCATTGAGGGCAAAGGCGCTGCCGCGCCATCTGGAAAACTTGTCGGTTTTGCCGATCCGGTATTCCGTCCGCCCACAGCAAAGCCGGTGCAAGTGGCCAGTGCCGATCCGCCAAAACACCCCAAACGCTTAAAACGCTCTGTGCAGCGCGGCTATGCCTCGTTTTTCAAGGGCCGCAATGTTGACCTTCAAACACTGGCCGCTTCCCTGCCGCAGCTTGACGGCACAAGGCGCGAACTTCTGGCCATTGGCAAAACGCTGGGTGTCAAAAAGCAAAATCTGTTCCTTGGCCGCAAGGCCAGCGAACGGGCTGTCAAAAAAGCGGCGCTTGATCGCTATCGCATCGTCTATTTCGCCACCCACGGGCTGATCGCCGGGGATGTCAAGGGGCTGGGCGAACCGGCCCTGGCCTTCTCCCTGCCCGCCAAAGCCACCCCCGAAGATGACGGCCTTTTGACCGCATCCGAAGTTACCGAACTGAAACTGAACGCTGACTGGCTGGTCATGTCGGCCTGCAACACCGCCGCAGGCGACAGGCCGGGGGCCGAAGCCCTGTCGGGTCTGGCCCGTGCTTTCTTTTACGCCGGAGCCAAAACCCTGCTGGTCTCGCACTGGCCGGTTGGTGACGAAGCCGCCGTGGCCCTCACCACCCGTGCCTTTGCCGCCATCAAGGCGCATCCCGAACTTGGAAAATCGCAAGCCCTGCGTCGCGCCATGCTGGCCCTCATCGACAAGGGCGGCATGTCCAACACCCACCCGACGGTCTGGGCCCCCTTTGTCGTGGTCGGCGAAGGCGGCAACCGCTGATTTTTGCAACGGGAGTTCACGCCTTCCCGGTCAGGTGCTTTCAGGCCAAACGAGAAACCTTTCTGCCAACAACAAACTGTTGAAAGGTCACAGCCCGGTCTCCATTTTTTTGAGCAGCCGGTACAGGTTGCGCTCACTGATCCCGAGAATGGAAGATATTTTCTGGCGGTTGCCGTTATACTGGTCAACAAGTTCGCGAATATATTTGTCTTTTATCTCTTCAAGGGTCGGTTCGTGCGCGAAACTCAAATTGACGGCGCGCTCGCCTTGCGGGAGATTGCCGGTAAAGCCGAGGTGAGAAGGGCGGATCAGTGTTTCGTCCCTGGACAATATGATGGCCCGTTCCATGACATTGCGCAGCTCGCGCACATTGCCCGGCCAGTCATGGGCGATCAACTGATCAAGGGCGGCCTTGCCAAGTTTCTTGTTGATGCGACGTGAAAAATCATGATGGGTAAGGAAGTGATTGGCAAGATCCTCAATATCATCACGGCGTTTGCGCAAGGGGGGCACCTCGATGGTGAAGGCGGCAAGACGATAATAGAGATCAAGGCGGAAACTGCCCTCTTGCGACATGGCCTGCAAATCGCAATTGGTTGCCGACAGGATACGCGCGTCGGAGACAAAATCACGGGTGCCGCCCAGATGGCGATAGCTGCCGGTTTCCAGTACACGCAAAAGCTTGGCCTGAATGGTGGGGCCGATTTCACCGATTTCATCCAGAAACAGCGTGCCGTTTTTCGCGCCTTCAATTAGCCCCTTTTTGGGGTTGTCGGCCCCGGTAAAGGCGCCCTTTTCGTGTCCGAACAGTTCCGATTCAAACAGATTTTCCTGCAAGGTGCAGCAGTCAAGGACGACAAAGTTTCTGTTGTTGCGTTGTGATCGTTCATGGATTTCCCGCGCCACCAGTTCCTTGCCAACGCCGCTTTCGCCGGTAATGAGCACACTGACATTTTCACCCGCCACCGCTTCAATCATCTCGCTGACCTGTTGCAGGGCCCGGCTTTTGCCAACCATGAAACTTTTGCGCTTTTCACGCTCCCGGGTGCGTACAAAGGCCATTTCCTCCACCAGTTCGGCATGCCCCAGCACCCGCCTGATGATCAGGTCGAGTTCTTCCAGATTGATGGGCTTGACCAGATATTCCGCCGCCCCCTGCTGCATGGCATCAACAGCGGTGCGAATGGAGCCGACGGCAGTCAGCATGATGACCGGCCTCGTGGCAATCAGGTCCGGCAACAGTTCCAGACCATTGGCGTCAGGCAAAACAATATCCAGCAAAAAGATATCGGGAACCTTTTTCTCCAGAAAAGCACGCGTTTCCTGCCATGACCTTGTGCCGTGGGCGGCAAAACCAAGGGTATTGAGCTGGCGCACGATCAGCCGGTTGAAAACCTCGTCATCATCAATGACCAGCACAGATTTTCTGGTTGCACGATTGTTCATGCCAGTCCTCCATCGGCGACCCGTGGCAGAAAAATTCTGAAAACAGTCCCCTTGCCCAGTTCGCTGCTGACTTCAATGTGGCCGCGAAAACGCTCGATAATCGATTTGCAGATGGTCAGCCCCAGCCCGGTGCCACTGATCCTGTCGGCCCGGCGCGAGAAGAAGGGATCGAAAATATATTTCAGATCGTCAGGTTCTATGCCCAGCCCCGTATCGGTAAAAATAATGCACACCTCCTGATCATCGGTGAGGCCGTGAATGGTTAGTTCGCCGCCATCCGGCATGGCGTGAAAGGCGTTTTGAACCAGATTGAGAATAACCATGCGCATTTCGCTGTCCGTGCCCAGCACACGCATCTGACCGGCTTCAAGATCGGTGACAAGGCGAATGTTTTTCTTTTCCGCATCATATTTGAGCAAGGAGACGACGTCGGGAATGATCCGGCTCAGACAGACCAGTTGTTCATTGCGGCTCGGCGGTTGCGAGAGATCAAGCAGCCGTTTGGTGACCTCGATGCATTTATCCACCTCCCCGTCCACCATGTGCATATAGTCGCGAAATTCCGGATCGAGTTTTTGCCGGTCAGCTTCAGCGAGAAGCGCCTGCAAGCCAATGCGTACGGAGCCAAGCGGGTTGTGTATTTCATGGGCGACGCCGGAGGCCAGCTTGCCCAGTTCCGACAGTCTTTGCTCCTGCGTTACC
>JALXEI010000049.1 GCA_027069645.1 Hyphomicrobiales bacterium | reverse complement strand
ATCCCTGACGGGCGATATTGTTTTCAGCCAGAGCCTTTTTCATATGTTCGTAGACTATGCGCTCATGGGCGGCGTGCTGATCGACAATGATGATGCTGTCGCGGGTCTGGGAAAGGATATAGTTTTCATGCAATTGCGCCCGTGCGGCCCCCAGCGGAAAAGCGGTCAAAGTAGGATCAGGTGCTTGTTCAAAGGCGCTGGTATCAACACCTGGCGGGCAAAACGCGCGTGGTTCCCCGTTATCCGCTTGCGGCAGGGTGAGGGGGGCCTGGCCACTGTCGGACATATGAGTTGCAAATTGCGGGGCATAGGTGCGGGGCCTGCCACTGTTGGGCGAATAGTGTGGTTCAGGCGTGGAACGGGGCACGCCGCCCTGATGAAAATGATGCAGACCGGTATCGCCGCCCGATGAACTGGAGAGATGACCGGCCCCGGCAAGGGCCTCGCGCAGGGCCCCGATGATCAGGCCCCGTACGCGCCCGGCATCCCTGAATCTGACTTCCGTTTTGGCCGGGTGAACATTGACATCCACTTCGCTGGTCGGGATTTTCAGAAACAGGGCCAGCAGTGGATGACGACCATGTGGCAGAAAATCGCCATAGGCAGCGCGCGTGGCCCCGGCCAGCAGACGGTCGCGAACCGGGCGGCCATTGACGAACAGGAACTGCATCATGGCATTGGCGCGGTTAAGGGTGGGCAATCCGGCAAAGCCACTCAGTTCAATATCTTCCCGCCGGGCGTTGACGGTGAGAGCATCGTCCATGAAATCCTTGCCCATGATACGCCCAAGACGCGCTAGCAGACCTTCGCGATCCCCGCTTTTCACCGGCGGCAGGCGCAATCCGGCCCGCTCACCCACGGTGACCGAAAAGCCTGTTTGCGGGTGAGCCATTGCCAGGCGTTTGATGGTGTCATTGATGGCCATGTTCTCGGCCCGCTCCGACTTCATGAATTTGAGCCGCGCCGGTGTGGCAAAAAACAGATCGCGGACCTCCACACGCGTGCCGCGATTGAGTACGCCAGGCCGTGGTCCGCTTTTCAGACCACCATTGACCTCGATCTCCAGGGCTTCGGCCGCCTTCGGAACGGCCGGGCGGCTGGTGATTTTCAGGCGGGCAACCGAACCGATGGAGGGCAGCGCCTCGCCGCGAAAGCCGAGGGTGTGAATGGCCAGCAGATCGGTGCCCTGCAATTTCGAGGTGGCGTGACGCTCGACACACAGGGTCAGGTCCTGCTCGTTCATGCCAAAGCCGTCATCGGTAACGCGGATCAGTGACAGGCCGCCTTTTTGGGCAATGACCTCGATATTTTGGGCACCGGCATCAATGGCGTTTTCAACCAGTTCCTTGATAACGCTGGCGGGACGCTCGATGACCTCACCCGCTGCGATGCGGTTGATCATATCGGGAGGTAGCTGGCGCACGCTCATGGGCGGTTATCAATCCGTTTTCGTGAGATATTCGCGGGTCAGAACCTTGCCCAGTTCCACGGCGGGCTGGTCAAAGGCGTCTATTTCGTAAAGGTCGGCGGCGAATATGGTTTCCATCATAAAATGCATGATAAGCGCACCGAGCGTCTGCTCGTCAAGCTCGGGGATATCGATTGTTCGCACCGGTCGATCCGATTTGATCAGCACATCGGCAACGGCCTTTTGTTCGGCGGCCACGAGTTCTCCGGCCGTGTGTCCCGCCAGTGCCGGGGCATGGGCCATTTCGGCAAGAGCCGGGGAGAGGCGGGGGCCGCTCGATGCATTTTCGGGACGCAACAGGGTAATCATATGATCGCGCGGGCCATCAAGATAGAGTTGCAATTGCGAGTGCTGATCCACCGGTCCGAGCGCGGCAATCGGGGTGGAGCCATTGCCGGACTTGCCGAGGCTTTCGGCCCATAATTGCGCGTACCATGCGCCGAACTGACCGAGCCGGTCGCTATAGGGCATAAGGACCAGATTGCGAATGTTCATTTCCCGGTCGAGGACCACATTAAGCGCTGCGCCCACGGCCGGGGCAAAACGGGCCGGATCATCACATTCCATCATCATGGCGACCATTTGCGCCGCGCCCTTGCGGATCATTTCCGCATCAAGACCGCGCGCAATGGCCGGTAACATACCGACATTGGTCAAAACGCTGAACCGCCCCCCGACGCCGGTGTGATGGTCAAGCACCGGGATATTGTAGTGTTCGCAAACATCGCGCAGCCCGTTATTCCTACCCTTTGTGTAAGGTTCGGTGAGGCCGAGAAACATTTCGGGAATGCGGTCCTCAAGACCGGCTTCGCTCACTGCCTGAAGCGCGGTGAGCCCCTGCATCAGAGTTTCGGGCGTGCCGCCACTTTTGG
>JALXEI010000048.1 GCA_027069645.1 Hyphomicrobiales bacterium | reverse complement strand
ACAGGGTTCCGGCTTCGAGGCAGATGCCATGAGCAATGACGATGCCGCGCTGTTTATCCGTACAATGGCCGCAGCGGCGGCGGCTGATGGACAAATTGACCGCGAGGAACAGCGCCGTATCCTTGGCCATCTGGAACAGGCCGGCCTCGAGGACGAGGCAATGGAATTTCTCGCTGCCGAGTTTAACAACCCGGCCAGCATCGGGGATATCGTCAATGCGGTCGAAAGTCCCGAACAGGCGGCAAAAGTCTATGCGGCGGCCCGTATTGCCATCGAGCCCGACAGTCGCGAGGAGCAGCAGTTCTTGTCAGACCTTGCCGAACAGCTTGATCTTGACAGCACTCTGGCGGCGCATATCGATGCGACGGCCACTGACATCAAGGTCCGCTAGCCAATGTCCGAAAAACTGCCTTTTTCGCAGGCCGCAGAAAATAACCGGGAACCCGTTTTGTCCATATTGCGCGAGGTGCTTGAGGACGGGCAGAAGGTTCTGGAGATTGGCAGCGGGACGGGCCAGCACGCGGTTTACTTTGCAGCGCAAATGCCTGCGATCACCTGGCAGCCCAGCGAGCAACGGCACAATCTTCACACCTTGAACCTGCGCCTTGATGCCGAGGCACCGGCGAATGTCCGGGAGGCCGTGGCGCTTGATGTCGCCGATGATCCCTGGCCGGTTCGGGATATGGATGTGGTCTATGCGGCCAACTGTGTGCACATTATGTCCTGGCAACATGTCGTCAAAATGTTTCGCGGTCTTGATAAGGTGCTGTTATCGGGCGGACTGCTCATCCTTTACGGGCCATTCAAATATAACGGGGCCTTCACGTCGAGCAGCAACGCCCTGTTCGAGCAATGGCTGAAAGGCAATGATCCGGTCAGCGGGATCCGCGATTTTGAAAAGGTGAATGAACTCGCCAGGAATATCGGGCTGCACCTGCTAAAGGATCATGCCATGCCCGCCAACAATCAGTGTCTCGTCTGGAAAAAACGGGAGCGATAGGGGGTGTTTGATCTGGTAATCGGACCCGTCACGTCCCATGTCAAAAAGAAGGGCCGGTCGCAACCGGCCAGCCCGGATCATTTACGCCTCAAGACATGAAGGGAACAGTCTCATGCCCGTCGCTCATCATCTCAAAGCCTGGCTCGATAAAAACAACATCAACTATGAAGTTATTACCCATCCCGAAACCGGTACGGCCCGCGCAAGCGCCAGGGCGGCGCATATTCCCGGTGAAAATGTCCTGAAATCGGTCGTTGTGCACTGCGACGACGGCTATTTGCTGGCGGTCGTCCCCAGCAACCGTCGCCTTGAACTGGGGGCCTTGCAGGAGATCATCGAAAAACGCCTGGGGCTCGCCACAGAACAGGAAGTCGAGGAGCTGTTCTCGGACTGCAAGCGAGGGGCCGTTCCGGCCATCGGCGAGCCCTATGGTTTGACTGTTTTGCTGGATGATTCGCTTGATGATATTCATGACCTCTTCTTTGAGGGAGGGGATCACGAAAGCCTCATTCATGTCGAGGCGGCAGATTTCAAAAGGCTGATGAAAAATGCCGAACACGGTCGCTTCAGCCGTCATATATAGCCTGGCATGACAGCGGGTCGCAAAAGCCCTGTCCTTTTATTCCGGTCCGTTCATCATCCCGCACCCCGGGCCTGACCCGGGGCCGAGGGCCGCAGTCCGTGCGCTATCTGTCGTTCCAAATCCTGCCGCAACATCCGTCGTGCAATTCTGGATCCCGGTTCTGCGCTGTCGCTTGCCCGGGAAGCGAAAACCCCGCTCCCCGGCCTTGAGCCGGGGTCCAGGGCAACGGGCCGTGCGCTATCTGTCGTTCCGAATTCTGCCGTAATAGCCGTCGTGCGGCCCTGGATCCCGGCGCTCCGCTGCGCTTCGACCGGGAAGCGCGGGCGGTCAAATCACCTCCCCCGGCTTCGCTGGCCTGCGGGCTACGCCCCCTCCTTACCGTCATCCCGTCGAAGGACGGGATCCAGTCGGCTATCGTCAGAATGACACTTTTCCGGTTTGAAAGACGTGTGCTGTTGGCTTGTTCTGTTTATTGAAGACCTTGCCATACTGCACCTTGTCTGGATACCGGCCTACGCCGGTATGACGTTTTCGAGGAGGGTTAAATGGTAAAAGGGCCAGGTGCTACGAAGGTTCCCTCAGGAGGCGGAAACCCAGACTGAAGCGGCGGATAACGGGCGAGTCGGCATGGCGGTAGACAGAACGCAGGCTCCTTGCATCATAGCCCCAGCCGCCACCACGATTCACCCGGATCGATCCTGATTTCGGTCCCTGCGGGTCTGTCTGATGACCAACTTTATATTTACCTTTCCAGTCGG
>JALXEI010000047.1 GCA_027069645.1 Hyphomicrobiales bacterium | reverse complement strand
GTTTCCGGCGGCTCCTTCATACGGTCCAGCCGCTTGATGAGATTGCGCGCTTCCTGAAAGGGCCAGGCCTTGCTTTTTTGCGCCAATGCGTTTTCGCTCATACCATCTCGTCCTTTTTTGTCGCCGCAAAAGCCGCTACGCGGCTTCGTCCTCGCCGGACAGGCATGCTGCGCACATGGCGCCAAAGGCGAGCCTTTGGAAACCATTTTGTCAAAGGGGTTTGGGGACTGGTCCCCAAGACCATCTGTCAAGATTCCCGTCCGGCGAGGACAAAGCCGCATCGCGGCTTTTGCGGCCTTGTTCGTTGCTCCTGCTTTATCGGCAAATACACAAAGAAGCAATGGCGGGAATTGCCAGCGGCACATTAAAAGGCTACATCTGTCTGCAAGAGAGATTTATCCCCCAACAAAAGGATTGAACAGCTTATGCCCGGCCCTCTTTCTCCCCATGACGCGCTGATATACATCATGGTCACCATGTCGGCGGTTGATCGTGACATGACCGACAAGGAAATGCTGCGCATTGGCCAGCTTGTGCAGAATCTGCCCGCCTTTCGCGATTTCGATGTCAATCAACTGGTTGATATTGCCGAAAAATGCGGAGAAGTGCTGACCAGAGAAGACGGGCTTGACCGCATTTTGAACGAAGTGGCGCAGCAATTGCCGCCAAAACTGCACGAAACCGCCTATGCGCTGGCCGTTGAAATCGCCGCTGCCGATCTCAATGTCAAACCCGAAGAACTGCGTTTTTTGCATATGCTGCGCGATGCCCTTGATCTCGATCCGCTCGCCTGCGCGGCGATTGAAAGGGGCGCACGGGCGCGGCATCACACGCTCTGATCAACCGGTGATTTTACCTGTTGACATAATCGGCAGTAAAACAGGACAAGGACAGGAACAACCAGCCATTGCAACAAGGGCGAAAGTCCGATACCGAAAGGAGGAACGAGGGGCATTGCCGGGGCATAAGCCCAGCTTTTACGAATATATACATTCAACCACTCGCTATAGACGGTATAGGCAAACCCGATCAGAATGGTCAGAATGGCAACTTTGAAATAGGCAGTTCCAGGCCAGTCTCCTTCGCCTGCGATCAAAAGTGCTGTCATCAGGGCGGCCGACGCAATGGCCGCATCCCCCGCTGTACAGTGCAATCCGTACAGCGCTATTTTTAATGCCCCCGCCTCAAACCACAACGTATACAGAGGCATCTGGACAAACTCCCAGACCATATGCAGGAAGAAACTCACCAGCAGATAGCGCCGCAAAAAACCAAGCCAGTTTCCTCTTTGAAAAAATTCTGCCATTTATAGCCACTCCCGTTTTATCACATATTGTAAACATGTTGTGAAAAGAAAGCCGAACCGCATCAAACCGGACGAAGCAAACTATTGTCACAATCCCGACCAAAGCAGGCCCCAATTGTCAACCATATTCAAAGCTGTTGAATGACCGGGTTGAACAGGCAGGGTGGGAATGATGCGGCAACGGAAAAGCAGAATCAGAATTTTCAAATCGGAGCGCTCCAGAGAATGGGCCATTGATTTCATGATTGGCATTGGCATGTTTGTGCTCGTCGCCATTTTTGCCAGCACCCATACCGACAGCGCCCTGCCAGCCCCGCTGGCCAAAACGCAGGCCGTCCTTGAACAAAACGCCGTTCCGCCCCGCTCTCCTGCTTATGCAGAAACCCTGCGCACGATGCAATTCGTTTCCTCACAGGATCTGCTGCATTCCGCCAGCGTACAGACTTCGGCTACATCGAATAATAATTTCCTCCTGTTTTTCATGGGCCTGGCCTTTTCCGGCCTGTTGACCATGACCTTTCAGTTCTGGCGCAATTTCCGCCGCGCGTACGCCTCCCCGCGGCGGGGATGGGGAAAAGGCTAGTGTCACCAATACGGGGGTCGGCACGCACCTTTTCCCCGCATATTCCAATGACAGGCTTTTGTCCTGATCTTCGCGAAACACCGCCAGGAACAGTCCTGGTGGTGTTTTCATTTTCAACTTCCGAAAGAATGAGCCTGCCCGCAAAAGCGCTTCCCCTTTCCACCGGCACCGGGCTCTTTTCCCGCCTTCATTGCATTACCGCCTGCCCTGGAGATTAACTCATTCATGACCCGGCAAAAAGCAGCTATCGCCGCTTGTCTTCGCCAGACAGGCGTGCTACGCGCACAGCGTTGGGGAATATACGATCCTGTTTGTGAGTTTTAAGCCTAATAAAAGTTCAGGGGAAAATAGCGCAGAAACAGTTGTTCATAGATACCGTCACGACGCACCTTTTCAAGGGCATAATTGAGCAGTTCGCGCAAATGGCGATTTCCCTTGCGCACAGCAAAACCAACC
>JALXEI010000046.1 GCA_027069645.1 Hyphomicrobiales bacterium | reverse complement strand
TCACGATCATTGCTGGAAGTGTGGCGTGATTTTATATTGCGAAACTGGTTTTTCTCGATACCAAAGCGCCGGGCCACATCGCTAAGGAATTTCTCTTCACCAGGATGCAGGACCTGATCAGCCATGGCAATATGAAACAGCCCTTCAAGCACATCTCGCAATATTTCTGGATTGTCGCGAAAGATCTGTGCCAGTTGATCTGCATAGGCATCATAGCCTGCCACATCCTGCTTGGCCTGATTGAACAGGCGTGCGACATTTTTCAGGTCTCGCTCTTCCACCTTGAAGACCTCGCGAAAAGCAATGATTTCGTCTTTTGAAACATGCCCGTCCGCCTTTGCCAGCTTGGCCCCGAGGGCGATCACACCGGCAGTAAAAGCCAATTGATTGCGGGCTTCCCGATCAGCAGCGGGCTCTGTCGCACGGTCGGCAATATGCCCCGCCACACCGCCAAACAAGGCGCCGATCGGCCCGCCAATGGCCAGCCCGGCAGCCGCACCCGCCAATTTTCCCCAAATGGTCATGGGAGTAGTATACAGGCCCCGGACGCGGTTGTCACCGCTCCAGGCCCAAAGCAGCAGGGCAACGGGGAAAACTCTATCTGTCCTGCAAGGCCTTCAGCTTCCTCAAGGCCAGCATTTGCAGATTTGCTCGCGAGGCATTGAGCGGCCCCAGCACGTAAGTCTCCCTGCCCGTTGCGGCATCTATGGCGTTGACCCGCATATAATTTCCTACCGGCCTGAACTCAAACAGCACCTCTCTATCCGCCCCGCCCCCGTCACTTTGACCAGCAGAACCGGAGGCTGTGTTCCTGCGACGACGATCAGGCGGCACGTTTCAACTCCAGTTCGGCCCACAATGTGGACAAGGCGTCGACGAGCGCATTCATATCCTCATCGCTGTGCATGGGACCAGGGGTCAAACGGATACGTTCCGTACCAACAGCGACGGTTGGATAGTTGATCGGCTGCACATAGATTTTGTAGCGGTTCAAAAGCTGATCGGTCAGCGCCTTGCACTTGACCGGATCGCCAACCATGACAGGGACAATATGGCTCGGCGTATCGACAACCGGCAAGCCCAGATCAGCAAGACGCTTTTTCAGCGTTGCGGCCCGCTCCTGCTGTCGGTCACGTTCCACAGAGGAGTTTTTCAGATGGTGAACACTCGCTAGTGCCCCAGCGGCAATCACTGGCGCGATGGAAGTGGTAAAGATGAAACCCGACGCATAGGAGCGAATGGCATCGCATATATTGGCATTGGCCGCGATATAGCCGCCCATCAGCCCAAACGCTTTGGCCAGCGTGCCTTCAATAATATCAATGCGATCCATAATGCCTTCACGGTCAGCAACACCGCCACCTCTTGGACCATACATCCCCACGGCGTGAACTTCATCAATATAGGTCAGGGCATTGTACTTTTCGGCCAAATCGCAAATCTCGTCAATCGGCGCGATATCGCCATCCATGGAATAGACGCTCTCAAAGGCGATCAGCTTGGGCCTTTCCGGGTCAGCCTTGGCCAACAGTTCTTCAAGATGTTCAAGGTCGCTGTGACGCCAGATGTGTTTCTCGCAGCCGCCATGGCGGATTCCCTCGATCATCGAGGCGTGATTCTTGGCATCGGAAAAAATGATCAGGCCTGGCAGCAATTTAGCCAGCGTACTCAGGGACGCATCATTGGCCACATAGCCTGAAGTGAACAACAAGGCGGCATCCTTGTCGTGCAGGTCGGCCAGTTCCTTTTCCAGCATGACATGATAGTGGGTGGTGCCGGCAATATTGCGCGTTCCACCAGAACCAGCCCCAACACGATCAATGGCTTCATGCATGGCCGAAAGCACAAGATCATTTTGTCCCATGCCCAGATAGTCGTTGCTGCACCAAACCTTGACGCTGCACTGCGGGCGACCATCGGCGGGATAATGCCGGGCAACCGGAAACTCCCCGCATTTCCGTCTGATATTGGCGAATTCCCTATAACGACCCTCTGCTTTCAAGGCATCAATGGCCTCGTCAAACATCCCACTATAATCCATGAAGACATCCTTACCTGAATTTACGCTTTTTATTATTTCGCATCCGTTCCAGAGACAGAATTGGGCCGGTTAAAGGCCAGTTTTCGAAATAATATACCAAACTTGGAGAATTGCAAACGATCTATGGCAATGAAGAACAGGAACACATAAATCTTCCGCCAGAACAACAATACCACCCCCGAATGGAGGTGGCATTGATCAATATCATGTCCCCAAAATGTTGATTTCGCCCCCTCTAATAATTCGATGCGGTCACATCGACATTGTCGCGACTATAGACGTCACGACGGAAATTCACCACGCC
>JALXEI010000045.1 GCA_027069645.1 Hyphomicrobiales bacterium | reverse complement strand
GGTGGAAACCATCGGCGCACGGCGCATGTCAGGCGTGGCTCGCAATCTCAATGCCAAATGGCAGGATCGCTACAGGGACGGCGAGTTTGACCGCTTCGAGACAACGGAAGATGCCCCCCTGTCGGAGGCCCTGTCCCTGCTTTTGCGCGAGCACCTGCTTGGTGTCAGAACACCCAAACGCGTCCGACCTCTGGTCGATGCCTGGCGTCCCTTTGTCAATGAACATGGCACAGAGCTGTTCGCCGATCTTGATCGCCAGCTTGAGGACCAGGAGGCCTTCGGGCGCATCATTCGCGCGCTGTTGACCCGCATGGATTTGCTTGATGAAGAACTGGATGGTGACGAGCTGAACAGCGAGGACAGTGACGAGGAGCGCCCGCAACAGGCGGACGATCAGCAACAAAAGGAAGAGAGCCAGGAAGATCCTGCCGATAGCGACCGGCAGCAGGATGGTGAGGCCGAGGCCGGTGAAGGCGATGACAGCGATGAAATGAATCCGCAGGATCTGCCCGACAATGACAGTCCCGGTACGGAAATGCCAGGTGAAATGCAATTGCCGGATACGCCACCACCGCCCAATATCAGCGTCCTCGACCAGCCCGAGGCTTTTGGCTACCGGGTATTCACCTCCCGCCATGATGAAGTCATCAACGCTTCCGACCTGTGCGAACCGGTGGAACTGGAGCGATTGCGGTCATTTCTCGACAGGCAACTGGCCCATTCATCCGGCGTCATCGCCCGTCTTGCCAACCGTCTGCAACGGCGCCTGATGGCCCGGCAGAACCGCCACTGGGAATTTGATCTTGAGGAAGGTGTCCTCGACACGGCGCGCCTCACGCGGCTTGTTACCGATCCTCTTTCCCCCCTGTCGTTCAAGGTGGAAAGCGATATTGAATTTCGCGATACCGTTGTCACCCTGCTGATCGACAATTCCGGCTCCATGCGCGGTCGTCCCATTCTTGTTGCCGCATGCAGTGCCGATATCCTGGCGCGGACCCTGGAGCGCTGCGGTGTCAAGGTGGAGATTCTGGGCTTCACCACCAGAGCCTGGAAAGGGGGGCACGCCCGCGAAGACTGGATAAAGGCCGGCAAACCGATCAATCCCGGTCGCCTCAACGATCTGCGCCATATTGTTTACAAGGCCGCCGACAATCCCTGGCGACGGGCCCGGCGCTCGCTCGGGCTGATGATGCGCGAAGGTATATTGAAAGAAAATATTGATGGCGAAGCGCTCGCCTGGGCCCATTCGCGCCTGCTGGCCCGTCCCGAACAGCGCCGTATTTTGATGATGATCTCCGATGGCGCACCTGTGGATGACAGTACCCTGAGCGTCAATAGCGGCGGCTATCTGGAAAACCATTTGCGCCATGTCATTGAGGAAATCGAAACAAAATCACCCGTCGAACTGCTGGCTATTGGCATTGGTCACGATGTCACCCGCTATTACCGCCGCGCCGTTACCATATCCGACGTCGAGGAACTGGCTGGCGCCATGACCGAAAAACTCGCCGAACTTTTCGATGAAGAGAAATAGCGAAAACCGTCTGCTCCCCCCTGGACAAACCACAATTCCAGGGAATATTACCGGATCGAGACCCCGACAATTTTCCGGAGCGTTGACCGCATGAAAAACCCGCTATTCACTCTTCCCTTTGCCATTGCTTTCAGCATGGCGCTGTCCGGCGATGTGCTCAGCAGTTCGAAGGTCCTGCAACGCAATTACGATATAAAGGTCCGTTCGGAACCGATCATTTTTGACTATGCCCATCCCGAACGAAAACGCTTCGGACGTCTCACCTGGCGCGGGGGACTGGTGCTGTCATCCGATCATGTTGAATTTGGCGGCTATTCCGGCATCGCCGTCACCGGACAGGGCAGGCAACTTTATGCCGTCTCCGATATCGGCACCTGGCTGCGCGCCGATCTTGTCTACAGGAAAGGCCTGCTTGCCGGTATCGGCAAGGCACGCATCGGCCCGTTGCGCAAAAAAAGCGGCAAAAGTCTGCGCCGCAAAAAAGTTTCGGATGCCGAAGACATGGCCCTGTGGCACAACAAACACGGGACCTATGCCCTCATTTCGTTTGAACGCAAACACCGTATTGGTCGCTTCCCCGTCACCAGATCCGGGATACGCAAACCCGTCAACTATTTGAAATTGCCCCGCGGTGTTTTCGAAACCACCCGCAACAAGGGACTGGAAGCGCTGACGGTGCTCACCGACAAAAAACACAAGGGCACCATACTCACTTTCCTGGAGCGCCATCACGATAAAAACGGCAATCACATGGGCTGGCTGATTCGCGGCAAGAAATCATGGTGGATCCGCCTCAGGCGAAAGGATGAATTCGATGTCA
>JALXEI010000044.1 GCA_027069645.1 Hyphomicrobiales bacterium | reverse complement strand
CTGCTTCTCGCCGCCCGAAAGTTTCAGCCCGCGCTCGCCGACAAGGCTGTCATAGCCCTTTGGCAGGCTCATGACAAACTCGTGTATATGGGCCATTTTCGCCGCTTCAATGACCTCCTCGCGGCTTGCCTGCGGATTGCCGTAGGCGATATTGTAATAGATCGTATCGTTGAACAGAACGGTATCCTGGGGCACCATGCCAATGGCCCGGCGCAGGCTGTCCTGGGTAACCTCGGCGATATTCTGCCCGTCAATACAGATTTTCCCGGACAATGGTTCGTAAAAGCGAAACAAAAGACGCGAGATGGTTGATTTGCCCGCCCCGGAAGAACCGACGATCGCAACCATTTTTCCGGCTGGCACCTCGAAACTGATATCCCGGATCACCGGACGCTCGGGATCATAGGCAAAGCTGACCTTATCGAAGGTAATCTCCCCCTTGTCCACAACAAGTTCTGTCGCCCCCGGCCGGTCGGCTATTTCCGGGCGGGTGTTCAAAATGGCAAACAGATTTTCAAGGTCCACCAGCGACTGGCGAATGGCGCGATAGATCGTGCCCATCAGATGCAGGGGCTGATAAAGCTGTATCAGGAGCGCATTGATCATCACAAAATCACCAATAGTGAACACACCGGCGACAACACGTTGCCCCGCTATCAGCATGCAAATGGTCAGCCCGGCGGTAAAAATCAGCGCCTGCCCGGCGTTCAGCATGCCAAGCGAATAATGGGTCTTTATGGCCGCCTTTTCATATCTGGCGCGCGAATGATCGTAGCGCTCCTGTTCCAGTTGCTCATTGCCAAAATATTTGACCGTTTCATAATTGAGCAGACTGTCAACAGACTTTGTCCCGGCATCATTATCGGCATCGGTCAACTCGCGAATGATCCCCACCCGCCATTCACTGGCCCTGATGGTGAACCAGATATAGATAACAATCGTGAGGGCAACAACAAGGACAAATTCCCAGCCGATATACCAGGACAGCACCGCGGCGATCAAAGCGAATTCCACAAGGGTGGGAATGGTGTTGAGCAGTCCCATGCGGACAATCAGCTCCACCGCCGAGACACCACGCTCGATGGCCCGCGCATGACCACCGGTCTGACGCTCCAGATGGTAACGCAGTGAAAGCCTGTGGGTATGGGCAAAAGCAAGGTTCGACAGGGAGCGCACCGCATGCTGGCCGACATTGACAAACAGCACATCCCTGATCTGGTTGAAAACGATCATCATCACCCGCGCGAGGCCATAGGCAATAATCAGCATGATCGGCGTGGCCAGAATGGCGTTCGATGAAACAGAAGCCGTCGGGTCATTGCCCTGCCCGGTCATCCGGTCCACCGCGGCCTTGTAAATGATCGGGGTAATCACAGTAATCAGCTTGGCGATAATCAGCGCCACAAAGGCCAGCACCACCCGCAATCGCAAATCGGGACGATCAGCGGGCCAGACATAAGGAAGAAGCGCACGGATCACCGCCAGCTCGTCCACTTTTTTATTCGTGTAAGTGGCCCGCGCCGCACCTTTGGCCATAAAGTTTTCCTGTTGTTTAAATACCCGCCATTATGGCCTGTTTCACAAGCCTCGTATATATAGAGGGCATGGAGTTTGGGAGCAAGGCCTGGTGCGCCTGTCGGCGCATGCGCTCGCCGCGCAGGCAGCCTGTGCGGCTGGCACCAAAGGCCAGCCTTTGGAAACCATTTCGGGGTTTGGGGACTGGTCCCCAGGACCGTCTGTCAAGACGCCCGTCCGGCGAGGACAAGCGCCTGCAAGGCGCTATGCAGGAGGTAGGAGACATGCGCGTCATATTCATGGGCACACCGGATTTTTCCGTGCCAACGCTGGCAGCGCTTATCGAGGCCGGGCACGAGATTGCCGCCGTTTACTGCCAGCCGCCGCGCCGGGCCGGACGGGGCAAAAAGGAGCGGCTGACCCCGGTGCATGCCTTTGCGCAGGACCAGGGGCTGGAGGTGCGCACGCCAGAGAGTCTGGCCAGACTGGCACCGCGCAAGGCCTTTGAGGCTCTGGGGGCCGATATCGCTGTGGTGGTGGCCTATGGGCTCATTCTCGGTCCCAAAGTGCTGTCCGCGCCGCTTCATGGCTGTTTGAACCTGCATGGTTCCCTGTTGCCGCGCTGGCGGGGCGCGGCCCCCATTCAGCGGGCCATCATGGCGGGAGACCGACAATCGGGAATCGAGGTGATGCGCATGGAACGGGGCCTTGATACCGGTCCGGTCTGCATGAGCACCACGGTGGAAATCACCCCGGACATGACAGCGGGCGAACTGCATGACGAACTGATGACCCGCGGGGCCGGTCTGATGGTCGAGGCGCTGACAAGGCTTGAGGCAGGCACCCTCACCTGTACGCCCCA
>JALXEI010000043.1 GCA_027069645.1 Hyphomicrobiales bacterium | reverse complement strand
ATTGTGCCGATTGCGATGGAAGACGGCCTGCGTTTTGCCATCCGTGAAGGCGGTCGCACGGTCGGGGCCGGTGTCGTCGCCAGCATCATTGAATAGTTCAGGGCAGGGCTGGCCGCCTGTTGTCAGCCCTTCCCGTTGACGATACAGGAGTGTAGCTCAGCTGGTAGAGCACCGGTCTCCAAAACCGGGTGTCGGGGGTTCGAACCCCTCCACTCCTGCCATTTCTGGAATGTCGGAAATTTAAGAGAGATATGGGCCGCCGGGATTGCGGGCTGCAGGAGCGTATTGAGGAAAGTTCTGGCCGTTTATCCACCTCGTTGGCATGGGAGTGCAAGATGGTAAATCCGTTTCAGTTTGGTCGTGAAGTCAGGGAAGAGGTCGGAAAGGTTAGCTGGCCGTCCCGACGTGAAACGATTATCACGACGGTCATGGTTGTTATCATGGCTATTGTGGCCGCCATTTTCTTTATGCTTGCTGATCAGATTATAAGCAAAATCGTCAAGATTGTCCTTGGATTTGGAAGTTAGCCATACGAGTCCCGCAGGGGCAATGTTATGCAGGAAACCGGCAGGTGCCGGAAGAGAGTGATCCCAATGGCAAAACGCTGGTATATTGTTCACGCCTATTCGAATTTCGAAAACAAGGTTGCGGCAGCTATCCGTGAGCGTGCGCACGCCGAGGAGCTTGATGATCAGATCGAGGAAGTGCTTGTGCCATCCGAACAGGTTGTGGAAGTGCGTCGCGGGCAGAAAATCAATGCCGAAAAGAAATTTTTTCCCGGATATGTGCTCGTCAAAATGGAGATGACCGACCGCACATTTCATCTGATAAAGCACACGCCAAAGGTGACCGGATTTCTCGGAAATGATAACAAGCCAATGCCCATTTCGGAAGCAGAAGCAAGCAATATCCTGAACCTTGCCAACGAGACCGAAGAGCGCCCGCGCTCGACCATCACCTTTGAAATCGGCGAGCAGGTGCGTGTTTGCGAGGGGCCTTTTGCCTCTTTTAATGGTCATGTGGAAGATGTCGATGAAGAACGCGCGCGGCTCAAGGTCGCCGTTTCCATCTTTGGTCGGCTGACGCCGGTCGAACTGGAATTTACCCAGGTGGAGAAAGTCTGACGACTTCACCGGGCTTTAGATGTGGGAGGTGAAAGGGAAATTTTGCCAGTTTCCCCTGAACCGGACCACAACACCCGAAAATATCAGTGGTTTCCGCAATGGTTTGGAAGCCGGAAAGGGAAAATCAAATGGCAAAGAAAATTGAAGGTTACCTCAAATTGCAGGTGCCTGCGGGAAGTGCAACACCGTCACCGCCAATCGGACCGGCTCTTGGTCAGCGCGGTATCAACATTATGGAATTTTGCAAGGCCTTTAATGCGGCTACAGGCGAGATGGAGAAGGGGGCGCCGATCCCTGTTGATATCACAATCTATGCGGACAAGAGTTTCAGCTATGTGATGAAAACGCCGCCCGCATCCTATTTTCTCAAGAAGGCCGCGAAAATTCAAAAAGGCTCGGGAGAGGTTGGTCGCTCAGCACCGATCGGGAAAGTGACAAAGGATCAGGTGCGCGAGATAGCCGAAGCCAAGATGGCCGATCTCAATGCGAATGATATTGACCAGGCCATGAAAATTATTGCCGGTTCGGCCCGCTCTATGGGCATAGAAGTGGAGGGGATGTAATCATGGCCAAACACGGAAAAAGAACAGTTGCTGCCCGCAAGAATATCGATCGCAAGAAAATCTATGATCTCTCCAGCGCTGTTAAAATCGTCAAGAAAAATGCAACTGCAAAATTTGATGAAACTGTTGAACTGGCATTGAATCTGGGAGTCGATCCCCGGCATTCGGATCAGATGGTTCGCGGGGTGTGTGAACTGCCCAACGGTACCGGGCGTTCTGTTCGTGTTGCCGTTTTCGCGCGTGGTGACAAGGCCGAGGAAGCCAAAAAAGCCGGTGCCGATGTGGTTGGGGCCGAGGAACTGGCCGAAGAAGTGCAAAAAGGCAATATCGATTTCGATCGCTGCATTGCCACCCCTGATATGATGCCTCTGGTTGGTCGCCTTGGCAAGGTGCTCGGTCCGCGCGGCATGATGCCGAACCCCAAGGTTGGAACGGTGACACCGGATGTGGCAAAGGCTGTCGCCTCTTCCAAAGGGGGGGCTGTTGAATTTCGGGTGGAAAAAGCCGGGATTGTCCATGTCGGCGTTGGCAAGGCCAGCTTTTCGGCAGACAAGCTTGAGCAAAATATTCGCGCACTGACTGAAGCAGTGGTAAAAGCCAGACCGTCCGGGGCCAAGGGGACCTTTATCAAGAAGGTGTCTTTGAGTTCAACAATGGGGCCTGGTATGCAACTGGATCTGGCTTCTGTTGTCGGTGAATAAAAAAGTTGCCGTTTTGCTGTTTACAGAAGGGGGGTAAATCCCCTATGAAGAAGGATTGGAGAGTTCCGGTACTTGTTACCGGTGGATTAAGTTCGGTAAACCGGCGTGTTCGCAATCCGTTTTGCCGGACTTGAACCTGTCCGAGATTGCAGGTGTGATGACCACTGCCCCTGTTTGGCAACGGGGAATCGCTTAAGCTGTCGAGTCGGTTGGATCAATGTTCATTCGGTCTCGTTCCGGGCCTGCATGAGATAGGGGGAAATGGTCATTTGACCGATGGCAAGCCCTGTGTTCGTCATTTGTTATCTTGATCAGTTTGAACCACATATCAACCAGAGGCTCTGTGATGTTTCATCCGGGCTGGTGGACAGGCAGATGAGGGTCGTTGATGGTCCGGTTTGCCTCTGGCGAGCTGCAATCATCGGCGGCGAACAGAAGTCTTGAAGACAACGCCCGGCAAGGGGTTGGCTTCATATTATCCTTTGGAGAAAAAAAGTGGAAAGAGAACAGAAGCGGGAACTTGTCAAGTCGCTTCACAAGGTGTTCTCCGATACTGGCGTTATTGTTGTTGCCCACAATACAGGTTTGACTGTGGCCGAGATCACCGATTTGCGTGCGCAAGTGCGTGAAGTTGGCGGTGTCGTCAAGGTCGCCAAAAACAGACTTGTAAAGCTGGCCCTCAAGGATACCCCGGCAGAAAGCCTGGAGACCCTTTTCAAGGGACCAACGATAATTGCCTATGCTGATGATCCTGTTTCTGTGCCCAAGGTTACTGTCAAATTTGCCAAGAGCAACGATAAACTCGTTTTGCTTGGCGGTGCGATGGGTGAAGTGAACCTTGACATAGAAGGTGTGAAGTCACTCGCGGCGTTGCCGTCTCTCGATGAACTGAGAGGCAAAATGGTCGGCCTGTTACAGGCGCCGGCTGGCAAGCTTGCCAGAGTTGTTTCGGCACCGCCAGGTCAATTGGCTCGTGTCATTAGCGCCTATGCGGAAAAAAGCGATGCGGCGTAAAACGCCTCTTTCGCAACGATTACTGAATAAACAAACTGATCAAGGAAAAGTTGAAAATGGCTGATTTGGAAAAAATTGCCGAGGACCTGTCGGGCCTCACCGTTATGGAAGCTGCGGATCTCGCCAAGCTTCTTGAAGAAAAATGGGGCGTTTCTGCTGCGGCCCCTGTCGCTGTGGCTGCGGCCCCTGGAGCTGGTGGTGGCGAAGCTGCCGAAGCCAAGACCGAATTTGATGTCATCCTCGCTTCTTTCGGGGACAAGAAAATCAATGTCATCAAGGAAGTTCGTGGCATCACCGGGCTCGGCCTGAAGGAAGCCAAGGAGCTTGTTGAAGGTGCGCCCAAAGCCGTCAAGGAAGGCATTCCTCAGGCTGAAGCAGACGAAATCAAGGAAAAACTTGAAGCTGCCGGTGCGACTGTCGAAATCAAGTAGATTTAATTTCATCCGGGAGTTCGCAAGGGCTTCCGGATGAAATACCCGAATTGCTTTCTGTCGATGAGCGCGCGGGGAAGCATTTTGATAATTGCAGTTAGGGCATGGTTACAGAGGTGGGCGGATAACGGACAAAAAGGCACACAAATATATTCTTGTGACGGTTTTTCGCAGAATCACCCGGCGTGATTTTGCGGCAAGCCGTTATTGTGTACATGGCAGTCGGTTCGGCAGGCGTTGCATGTAGCAATGCAAAAAAGTTTTTTTGGGGATGATGTGGAAATCTGTGATCGGGCAGGTCGGTTTTCCAGTCGGTGCAGCAAATCATAAAAATGAGGAGCAGAGATGGCGCAAAGCTATGTAGGCCGCAAACGGTTGCGTAAAAATTTCGGTCGGATCGAGGAGATCGCCGAAATGCCAAATCTTATTCAGATTCAGAAGAATTCCTACGATTCCTTTCTGATCTTGGATGAGCCACCGGAAGGGCGTGCGGATGTTGGCTTGCAATCTGTTTTTAACTCCGTTTTTCCTATTCATGATTTTCCCGGCAAGGCGCAGCTGGAATTTGTCAAATACCATTTTGAGCAACCGAAATTTGATGTCGAGGAATGTCAGCAGCGCGATATGACCTATGCCGCCCCCCTGAAGGTGACGCTTCGTCTGATCGTGTTCGATATCAATGAGGACACCGGCGCCAAATCTGTCAAGGATATCAAGGAGCAGGAAGTCTTTATGGGCGATATTCCGTTCATGACGGAAAACGGCACCTTCGTCATCAATGGCACCGAGCGCGTGATTGTCTCGCAAATGCATCGCTCGCCCGGTGTGTTTTTTGATCACGACAAGGGCAAGACGCACGCCAGTGGCAAGTTGTTGTTCGCAGCCCGCATCATACCCTATCGCGGTTCATGGCTGGATTTTGAGTTCGACCCCAAAGACCTGATTTATGTGCGTATCGACAGGCGGCGCAAATTGCCGGTCACAACCCTGTTGTATGCTCTGGGACTTGATCAGGAAGAAATTCTTGAACGTTATTACGACAAGATCGACTACAAGGTTGCGAAAGGGGGGTGGCGCGTCCCGTTTAACCCGGACCGCCTGAAGGGTGTTAAACCTGCTGTCGATATTGTGGATGCCGACAGTGGCGAGGTGATTATTGAGGCCGGTCGCAAGGTGACACCGCGTCTGCTGCGAAAACTTGAGGAAGATCGCAAGATAACCGATCTGCTGGTCAGTGACGAGGAACTTGTCGGACAGTATATCGCCGAAGATCTGGTGAATATGAAAACCGGCGAAATTCATGCGGAGGCCGGTGAGGAAATTACCGAAGACCTGATCGCAAAACTGCGCAGCCTGTCCTACAAAAAGCTTCCGGTTCTCGATATTGATCACGTCAATATCGGTGCGTTTTTGCGAAACACAATGGTTGCTGACAAGAATACAAACCAGGAAGAGGCGCTCAACGATATCTATCGTGTCATGCGACCGGGAGAACCGCCAACGCCCGAAACAGCCACGGCTCTGTTCGAAGGGTTGTTCTTTGACAGTGAACGCTATGATCTGTCGGCCATCGGGCGTGTGAAAATGAATATGCGCCTGCAACTGGAATGCGAAGATACGGTTCGGACATTGCGCAAGGAAGATATCCTTGGTGTGCTTGAGACATTGATCGGCCTTCGCGACGGTCGCGGGGAAGTTGACGATATCGATCATCTCGGTAACAGGCGCGTGCGGTCGGTTGGCGAACTGATGGAAAACCAGTATCGTATCGGACTATTGCGTATGGAACGGGCGATCAAGGAACGCATGAGTTCGCTCGAGATCGACAATACCATGCCGCAGGACCTCATCAACGCCAAACCTGTTTCGGCAGCCGTGCGCGAGTTTTTCGGCTCTTCGCAGCTGTCGCAGTTTATGGACCAGACCAATCCTCTCTCCGAAATTACCCACAAACGCCGGTTGTCGGCTCTCGGGCCTGGCGGCCTGACACGTGAACGTGCCGGTTTCGAGGTGCGTGACGTTCACCCGACACATTACGGCCGCATCTGCCCGATCGAAACGCCTGAGGGGCCCAATATCGGCCTGATCAATTCTCTTGCCACCTTTGCCAAGGTCAACAAATACGGCTTTATCGAAAGTCCGTATCAGAAAGTTGAAAATGGCAAGGTGACCGAAGAGGTGGCTTATCTGTCTGCAATGGAGGAAGGCCGCCATCATGTGGCTCAGGCCAATGCCCCGTTAAACGAAGACCGCTCGTTTGCTCTTGATGTTGTCAACAGCCGGTTTGCGGGTGACGTTCACCAGGTAAGTCCTGACAAAATCGAGTATATGGATGTTTCGCCCAAACAGCTTGTGTCGGTCGCTGCGGCCCTCATTCCGTTCCTCGAAAATGACGATGCCAACCGCGCCCTGATGGGATCAAACATGCAACGTCAGGCCGTGCCGCTGGTGATTGCCGAGGCACCGCTTGTCGGAACCGGCATGGAAGAGGTTGTCGCGCGTGATTCCGGCGCGGCGATTGCAGCAAGGCGAACCGGTGTCGTGGATCAGGTGGATGCCACACGTATCGTTATTCGCGCGACGAAGGAAAAAGACCCCTCCAAACCGGGTATTGATATTTACAATCTGCGCAAGTTCCAGCGCTCGAACCAGAATACCTGTATCAACCAGCGTCCACTGGTGCATGTCGGTGAGGAAGTGGAAGCCGGTGATATCATTGCCGACGGGCCCTCGACCGACAAGGGAGATCTGGCACTTGGCAAAAACATCCTCGTCGCCTTCATGCCCTGGATGGGTTATAACTTCGAGGACAGTATTCTGATTTCCGAGCGGATCGTACGCGATGATGTGTTTACGAGCATCCATCTTGAGGAGTTCGAGATTGCCGCGCGCGATACCAAGCTGGGGCCGGAAGAAATCACCCGTGACATTCCCAATGTTTCCGAAGAAGCCATGAAGAACCTCGATGAGGCGGGCATCGTCTATATCGGGGCCGAAGTCAGTCCGGGCGATATTCTGGTTGGCAAGATTACGCCCAAGGGTGAAAGCCCCATGACGCCGGAAGAAAAACTGTTGCGGGCCATATTTGGCGAAAAAGCCTCCGATGTGCGTGATACGTCTCTGCGTCTGCCACCCGGCGCGACAGGTACTGTCGTGGAAGTGCGTGTTTTCAATCGCCACGGCATTGAAAAAGACGAACGGGCGATGGCCATTGAGCGTGAGGAAATCGAACGTCTGGCCAAGGACCGCGATGATGAACAGGCTATACTTGATCGTAACGTATATGGACGATTGAAGGACACCCTGATCGGCGAAACGGTTTCGAAGGGACCAAAAGGCGTTAAAAAGGGAACAAAAATTGATTCCGACCTGTTGAAGGATCTGCCGCGCGGTCTGTGGTGGGAAATTGCCATCTCTGATGACAAGGCCATGAGTCATGTCGAGGCAATCCGGGCGCAGTATGACGATGCGCGCGAAAATCTGAAACAGCGCTTTATCGACAAGGTTGAAAAACTGCAACGTGGCGATGAACTGCCGCCAGGCGTCATGAAAATGGTCAAAGTCTTTGTTGCCGTGAAGCGTAAATTGCAGCCGGGCGATAAAATGGCTGGCCGGCATGGCAACAAGGGGGTGATTTCCCAGATCCTGCCCATCGAGGATATGCCTTATCTCGAAGATGGTACGCCGGTTGATTTTGTTCTCAACCCGCTCGGGGTGCCCAGTCGAATGAATGTGGGACAAATTCTGGAAACGCATCTTGGCTGGGCGGCCCGGGGTCTTGGAAAACAGATCGGCGAAGCCGTAGACAGGTTCCGGCAGGAAGCTGACGCAGGTCCTTTGAAAGAGGCTTTTCATGCAGCTTACGGGAAGCATGAGGTCATCGAAGGTATGAATGATGAGGAACTGGCCAGCCTGGGGGATACCCTGCGAAAGGGTGTGCCGATGGCTACGCCTGTTTTTGATGGCGCGCATGAAGCAGATATTGAAAAAATGCTGGTCAATGCCGGTCTCGACAGTTCAGGGCAGGTGACATTGTATGACGGTCGCACCGGTGAAAAATTCGATCGCAAGGTTACCGTCGGATATAAATATTTGCTGAAACTGCACCATCTTGTCGATGACAAGATCCATGCGCGCTCGATCGGCCCTTATTCTCTGGTGACACAGCAGCCATTGGGAGGCAAGGCACAGTTTGGCGGCCAGCGTTTCGGGGAGATGGAGGTCTGGGCACTGGAAGCCTATGGTGCCGCCTATAC
>JALXEI010000042.1 GCA_027069645.1 Hyphomicrobiales bacterium | reverse complement strand
CGGATGAACAGGTCCAATGATGTTGAACAATGCCCGCAGGAGAAGAGGGATATGACTTACCTGGTGATCAAATTGTGGCCCTATCTGGTGCTCGCTTTCCTGATCGGTATTGCCATTTCATGGATTACCTGCCGCTGGCAGGATGATGACCAGGCTTCCTGATTTTGAGAAAAGCGGTCGCTCTGTCAGAATGATATGGCGGGCAATATGACGACGAAACTGAGAAAGATGACGAGATGAGCTATTTTATTCTCCAATCTCTGCTGCTTATTGCAGTCGCCTATTTACTGGGGGCCATGCTCGGTTGCGGGCTTCGCAAGATGTTTGCGAATTCCGCCAGTATATTGCACAGGGTCAATGATGACATGCCGGTGGCGGAGACCGCAGCGATAGCAACGGCTGCAACGGCGACCGCAACGGGTATGGCAACCGATAGCGTGGCAAGGCGTCTGGCGGCGCGAGACGGGGAGGCCAGTATCGAGATTAACCGGAGCAGCTCGAAGCCCGCTGTCGAGGTGCCGACATATGATGAATCTGTCGAGGTTCATGTTGAAACGCTTCCTGTCGAACCCGAAATCCGGTCGCATGAAGATCACCCGCTCGTTCCCGAACAACCCGTAGAACAACAACATGATATTCCTGTTCCTGTGGTCGAGGAAACGGTTGAGGAAGTGATCGTCAGGGAGGAAATCACTCCTGAAGTGACGCCGGAAAAAGTCGAGGAAAAGCCGGATGAACCACCGGTTATTGATGACCTGACAAGGATCAAGGGGATCGGATTGCCGGTCGCGCTGGAACTGAAGAAAAACGGCATTACCCGTTTTTATCAGATCGCCAGATGGACGGATGAGGATGTCGCCGAAATCAGTCGCAAATTCGGATTTTCCGGGCGCATAGAACGGGAAAACTGGATGGATCAGGCAAAAATTCTTGCGCAGGGTGATGAAATCGAATTTACAACCCACCAGCTGGAAGAAGTCGAAAAACCACGGCCTTCGCATTCCTTAAACGGCAGGTCTGTGGGGACCTATACGATCGTTTCGGAAACCGGTGGAGATGATCTCAAGCGCATTGTCGGTATCGGACCTGTTATCGAACGGCAACTGAATGATCTCGGGATCGTCAGTTTCGCCCAGATTGCTTCCTGGAGCGATGATGAAATCGAGGCCATCAGCCGTCAGCTTGATGTGGAAGGACGGATCGAACTTGAAGACTGGGTCGGGCAGGCGCGAAAACTCAACAGGTAATATCAGACAAACAAATGTTGGCCCGTTTCATGGGGGGCGGCTCATATGGTTGATGTATAATGACGCGCAACTTGATGACCTCGTATCTTGCAAGTGGCATAGCCAGAAGGGCCGCCACGCCATTCCCGACGGAGAAGCGCTATCGCTTTACTGTTTGAGTGCGGATGGGCCAGGCGCTTTTTGCCTGCTGCAAATGAATGGCTCGGCTTATGATCCGCGTACCCTATCGCCTCGCACTCCGTCACAGCAGGCAAAAAACGCTCCGGTGAAACGGGTCAATCTCTATGTTGTTTGGTATGAGTCATCGCCTGCGCCGCCGCGTATCAGACTTCACCACCAAGGCGACCGGAAATGTGGGCGAGCATGAGATAGGTGCGTCCGGTTTCCGAGGTCAGGTAATTCTGAATAACGCGACCGCTGGGATCTTTTTCCTCGGCTTCTTTCATCAGCCCCTCAAAATCGCTTACATATTTCTCGACTGTTGCATGAAAATCGGGATCACGATTATAGCGTTCGGAAATCCGGTCAAAGGTTGCCTGACCGTCAGGATTGTAAAGGCGTCGGGTGAAGACATTGCGTTCACCAGCCTGGGAGCGTTTCCACGCAAGCGCCGCCGTGTGACTGTCAAGAGCGCGGGCAATATCATCCACGCGCAGGACGTCGAGGGGATCAAGGGTGACCGAAGATTTGCGATTGCCGGCATGTTCGTGCGTTCCGGCGCTGGCGGGGCGATAGGCGGGCAGCGGCTGTTCCTCATGATCGGTATCTGTATCGGCGACACGTGCCAGAAGATCGCCGAAAGACCACTGGCTCGGCTTCTCGCTTGCCGGAGCGGTTTTCTTTTGTCCTGTCGGGGCGTGCGGCTTTTGCATTTTGGCTGCGGGCATATGTCCCTGACCATGTGCACTGCGACTGCCGGTCGTGTTGCTGATGACAGTTCCGGTTGCGCGCGCCTGTGCGGAGTTGACCGCTGCCCCCTGGATTTGCGCAAGGGCATCAATCGCCTGCAACTGTTCATCGACAGCCTTTTGAACATTTGTCGAGGTATTGGCCACCTCGCCCGGCAGCATTTTGGTTCGACTGCTGGAGCGCGACATGCCGGATACCATGTCAACGACATGGCGCAACAGCAAACGGGAATA
>JALXEI010000041.1 GCA_027069645.1 Hyphomicrobiales bacterium | reverse complement strand
ACGTTCATGTCGGCAGCCGGGTCCGGTTGCGGCGCATGCTGCTGTCCATGAGTCAGGAAAAGCTGGGCGAACAGATGGGGCTGACCTTTCAGCAGATCCAGAAATACGAAAAGGGAACCAATCGCATCGGCGCCTCCCGCCTGCATCAGATTTCGCAAATTCTTGAAGTTCCGGTGCAATTCTTTTTTGATGATGCCCCGCATGTTGCCGGTCAGACCGATTCACCTGGCGGTATGAGCGAACCGAAGATGGAAAATTTCCTCTACGAGTTCATCAGTACCCGGGACGGGCTTGAGCTTATCCGCGCCTTTGTCAGTATTCAGGATCCCAAGGTCCGCAAACGCGTCGTGGATCTCGTTCGAACCCTGTCAAGCGAGGATGAAGCCGCACGTGACAAGCCGAAGGCCGGGCAAAAATAATACCGGGAAGTAAAGAGGTAAAAAAAGACCGGCTCATTTCATGCGGTCGTTACGGCCCGGGGTTCGACTGCCGAATGTCCAGGTAAACTTTCCCCTGTTTTGTCCCGGCCGATATTTTCTTGCCGTCATATCCCGTTTCGCCCTTGACCGGCAACACCAGTGCTGCAACAAACGCTGTCAAACTGACCCTGATACCACACCAGATTATTTCGAGGAGGACGCCCGTGGCGCAGCAAGACTATCTTTTTACCAGCGAGAGTGTTTCCGAGGGGCATCCGGACAAAATCTGCGACCGCATTTCCGACAGTGTCGTGGATTTGTTTCTGGCCGCCGACCCTTCTTCCAAGGTCGCCTGCGAAACGCTGACCACAACCAATCGCATTGTTCTCGCGGGCGAGACATATGGTCCATCTTCGGTTGACAATGCAACGATTGAGGAAGCAGCGCGTCGTTGTGTTCGGGAAATCGGTTATGAACAGGATGGCTTTCACTGGAAGAATGCCGAAGTACAGATTTATCTGCATGAGCAATCGAGCGATATTCGCATGGGTGTCGAGCGCGGCGAGGAAAAAGATGAAGGCGCGGGCGACCAGGGCATCATGTTCGGCTATGCCTGCAACGAGACCGAAGACCTCATGCCCGCCCCCATTGCCTATGCCCACCGGATCCTTGAGGACATGGCACGGCTTCGCCATTCAAAACAAACCGATCTGCTCGGCCCGGATGCCAAAAGCCAGGTGACCCTTCGCTATGAGAATGGCAAGCCCGTTGGCGTGACTTCGGTGGTGGTCTCCACCCAGCATACCCCGGAAGCCACCCGGGCGCAGATCGAGGAAATTGTCGGCGATGTTGTAAGGGACGTGCTGCCCGAGGGCTGGATGTGCCCGAAAGAGGAATTCTATATCAATCCCACCGGCCAGTTCATCATTGGCGGCCCGGATGGTGACGCCGGTCTCACCGGCCGCAAGATCATTGTAGACACCTATGGCGGTGCTGCTCCTCATGGCGGCGGCGCCTTCTCGGGCAAGGACCCTTCCAAGGTTGACCGCTCGGCCGCCTATGCCGCCCGCTATCTGGCCAAGAATGTTGTCGGGGCCGGTCTCGCTGACAAGTGCACCCTGCAACTGTCCTATGCCATTGGCGTTGCCAAACCGCTCTCCCTCTATGTTGATACTTTTGGCACCGGCAAGATTAGCGAGCAAAATCTTGCCGATATCCTGATGGAAATCATGGACCTGACGCCAAGTGGTATTCGCAAACAGCTTGATCTGCGTCGTCCTGTCTATGAACGCACAGCTTCCTATGGTCACTTCGGACGCAAGCCCGACAATGATGGCGGATTTTCATGGGAAAAGCTTGATCTGGTCGAAGCCCTGAAAGGCGCGGTAAGCTAGACGTCCCGCGAGCGGGGCCAGCCCCGCACCGCGTCGGGAGGAGACCTGCCCCTTTTTGACTGTAAAAAGAAGGGGGACCGGGGAAACCCTCCCCCGGGCGGGCGTGGGCAGCAGCCCGCTTGCGCAGTAAAACCATCTTGAACATCGTCAATGGCTCAAAACAAACAACGCCACCGTCAGGTACATGGTCGCATCAGGGGGCCAAGGCTCTCGGCCCGCAAACAGCTTCTTGTTGACAAGCTGTTGCCCCGCTTGCGCGTTTCGCTGCCGAAGTCGGAAAACAGTCTTGTTCTGCATGAGTTGTTCCCGACGAAACCGGAACAGGTCTGGCTGGAGATCGGTTTTGGCGGCGGCGAGCATCTGGCCTGGCAGGCCGCGCAAAATCCTGATATTGGCCTGATTGGCTGCGAACCCTTTGTTAATGGTGTGGCCAAACTGCTGGTTTTCATTGATGAACAAAAACTCGAAAACATCCGCATCCATGACGATGATGCGGTTGAACTTCTGGAAGCCCTTGCGCCGCAATCGATTGATCGGCTGTTCCTCCTGCACCCTGACCCCTGGCCCAAGAAGCGCCACCACAAGCG
>JALXEI010000040.1 GCA_027069645.1 Hyphomicrobiales bacterium | reverse complement strand
TCTGGAGCCGATTTTGAAATCTTCCTTGCGTGGTGTTCTGGGTGGTTCCACCTATCTTGAGGTGGTGCGTGACAAACGCGAACTGATGATGAAAAGAATTCTCGATCAGATGAACGCCAAGGCCCGATCGATCGGTGTGGAATTTGTCGATGTGCGTATCAAACGCGCGGATTTGCCTTCCGACAACTCCAAGAAGGTGTTCGAGCGCATGATCTCGGAACGTGTCAGGGTTGCCAAGCGGATTCGGGCGGAAGGGAATGAGAAGGCCCAGGTTATTCGCGCCAAGGCCGATCGCGAGGTTATCGAGATCAAGGCCGAGGCCAATCGTACAGCTTCGGTCATACGGGGGGAAGGCGATGCCGAGCGCAACCGGCTTTATGCCGAAGCCTTTGGCAAGGATCCCGATTTCTTTGCCTTTTACCGTTCAATGGAAGCCTATGAAAAAGGCCTGAAAGCTGGCAATACACGCATGTTATTATCACCTGACGGTGAGTTCTTCCGCTATTTCAACCAGTCCGGCAAAAGCGGCAGATAAACATATATCGGACTGAGGGGAGAGCGGAGCCTTGCCAGGTGAAGATATTGTCATCGCCATCGGACTGGTCTTCGTTATAGAAGGGTTGATCTGGGCCCTGTTTCCGCAGCTGTTCCGGAAACTGGCGATACTGGCTCTTGAGACACCGGAAGCGCAGTTGCGTATGAGCGGAATCATCGCGATTGCCACCGGCGTGTTTGTGGTCTGGCTGGTACGGGGATAACCAGGCGGGCGGGGCACTTTGCCATGCTTTGCCCAAACTGTTTGCAGAGAATGCGGTGTGGTGCGGTTGCGGATGTTTTTGCGAACAGGCGGACAATTTGTGGTAAGTGGAGATTTGAAAATGCGAGCGGCTGGTGCGACAGAACCGGAATTTGATGCAGAGTCATCAGGCAGCAAGAGCCTGATGGGGTGCGTGATCGTTCTTCTGGCCCTGCTTTTTACTGCCGGGCCGGTATCTGCCCGCGGGCCGCGTTCCGTCGCCGATATGGCCGAAACCCTTCAGGATGCGGTAGTCAATATATCAACCACACAGACCCTCAAGGGGATCGACAGTGTGCCCTTGCCGAACATCCCCAAGGGGTCGCCCTTTGAGGAATTTTTCCGTGATTTTTTCGAACGCCAGGGCCGTGACGACAAGCCGCGCAAGGTCAGCTCGCTGGGCTCCGGATTTGTTGTCGATCCCAAAGGCCTGATCGTCACAAATTATCATGTCATCAAGGACGCCGATGAAATCAGCGTCAAATTCAGCGACGGGCGAAAGCTGAAGGTCATCAAGGTGCTTGGAAGGGATCAGAAATCCGATCTCGCCTTGTTGAAAGTCAAACCGGACAAGCCCCTGCATGCCGTCAAATTCGGCGATTCGCAAAAAATGCGGATCGGTGACTGGGTAATGGCCATTGGCAACCCCTTCGGGCTGGGTGGTTCGCTGACCGTCGGGGTCATATCGGCCAAGAAACGGGATATCAATGCCGGGTTGTATGACGACTTTCTCCAGACCGATGCCGCCATAAACCGGGGCAATTCCGGCGGACCGCTGTTCAATATGGATGGCGAGGTGATCGGTGTGAATACGGCGATCATTTCACCATCGGGCGGCTCGATTGGCATTGGCTTTGCCATTCCCTCGAAAACGGCGCAACGGGTTGTGAACCAGCTTGAGAAATATGGCGAGGTCCGTCGGGGCTGGCTGGGCGTGCATATTCAGTCTGTCACCGAGGAAATCGCCGACAGTCTGGGTATGCAGCGACCGCACGGGGCCCTGATTGCCAATATAACACCCGGTGGCCCCGCCGACAGGGCGGGATTGCGTGCCGGAGATGTGGTGATCCGCTTTGACGGGATTGATGTGGCCAATATGCGTGAATTGCCGAAGATTGTCTCGCGCACGGATATCGACCGGCAGGTTGATGTTGTTGTTCTGCGGCAGGGGAAGGAACTGCACCGCAAGGTCAGGATCGGGCTTCTTGACGAAAAGAAAATCGCTGCGGCGCCGCCTGAAAAAAACAACAGGGTTGAAATTCGCAGCCAGGATATGCTCGGTCTCACCCTTTCGCCCCTGTCACCGGAACTGCGCCGGAAATTCAATATTGATTCCGGTGTAAGGGGGGTTGTGGTCACTGATGTTCGTCCCGACAGCGTTGCCGCGCAAAAGGACATTCTGCCCGGATATGTGGTTGTTGAAGTCAATCAGCAGGAAGTGAGTTCGCCGGCACAGGTGGTGCAGATTGTCAAAAAACTGATTGCCAAAGGCCGCAAGCATGTTCTTTTGTTGCTCTCGGATCCGGCTGGCGAATTGAGATTCGTTGCCGTCCCGACAAAGGACTAGGTTCGTTTTTTACGGGAGAGACAGGGTCTTGCCGACGCATAACAATACAAGGCGCATGACAGCGCCGGATATTCGGGCCCGCAAGGGCGGTGATCCGATTGTTTCCCTGACGGCCTATCATGCCCATACCGCCGGTCTTGTCGATCCCCATGTCGATTTTTTGCTGGTCGGTGACAGTCTTGGTATGGTGATGCACGGTTTTGAATCGACCGTTCCTGTCCCCCTTGATCTGATGATCATGCATGGTTCGGCTGTTGTCAGGGGCAGCCGTCGGGCCCTTGTCATTGTTGATTTGCCTTTTGGCAGCTATGAAGAAAGCCCCAATGTCGCCTTTCGCAATGCGGCACGGGTGATGAAGGAAACCGGATGCGGGGCGGTCAAGCTGGAAGGCGGCGCACATATGGCCCCGACCATTGAATATCTGACAAGGCGGGGTATTCCGGTCATGGCGCATATCGGTTTGACTCCGCAGGCCGTCAATGTGATGGGGGGATTTCGCACGCAGGGGCGTGAGAAAAAGGACTGGGAACGCCTCGAACAGGATGCCAAAGCCGTATCGGATGCCGGTGCGTTCGCTGTCGTTCTCGAAGGCATGGCAGAGTTGCTGGCTGCCCGCATTACAAAACAGATACCGATACCGACCATCGGCATCGGGGCTTCGGTTGATTGCGACGGTCAAATTCTGGTGCTTGAGGATATGCTGGGGCTGTCACCGAGGGTGCCAAAATTCGTCAAGGAGTTTGGTCAACTGGGCGAAGCGATCGAAAACGCTGTCAGGGCCTATGCCGATGAGGTTAAAAACAGGAAGTTTCCGGCGCGGGAGCATGTATATGGCATGAAAAAGGAAAAAGTTACCGCGCCGGCCAAAACAACGACAAAAGGATGATATGATACCAACCGCCCTTGATATTGACCCATTGCATGGGATCAATATCAAGGGCGGTTGGTATGACAGGGGCGATTTGACAGGATCCGCCCGGTCAGGGCATGTTTCCGGAAAGATAACGGTTCGTGCGGGGCCGTATTTTCAGGTTCGCTGCGGTCGGAAAAGACAGGAAGAGTGATTGATACATGGCAGATGGTGATTTTTTCCGCGAGGTGGAAGAAGAACTCAGACGCGAACAGTTCGCCAAACTCTGGGATAAATACGGTTATTTGATTCTTGGTCTGGCCCTGGCCATTGTGGTCTCTGTGGCAGGTTACAAATACTGGAAATATGATCAGGCCCGACAGGCGGCAACCTACGGGACGCGTTTCATGGACGCTCTCGAACTGGCGCGGTCCGGCAAAAGGGATCTGGCGCAACTTTCCCTGACGCAGATTGCCGAAGAGGGGCCAAAGGGCTATGCCATGCTGTCAAAAATGCGCGAAGCGGCCTTAAAGGCTTCTGATGGCAAGGTTGATGATGCGCTTGGCGCCTATGAAAAACTGGCCAAAAACGCCTCCGTTGATCCTGTCTTTCAGGATTTCGCGACCATACAGGCGGCCATGCTGAGGGTTGACAGGGCTGACGAGGCCGAGATGAAAAAACGTCTTGGCGCCCTCGCCGACGGTGCGGGTTCATGGCGACATTCAGCGCGTGAGCTGCTGGGACTGGCAGCTTTTCGGGCCGGCAATCTGACCGAGGCCGAGAATCGCTATAATCAGCTTTTGGGCGACAGAACGGTCCCGGGCGGTATCCGGCAGCGTGCTGAAATGATGCTGTCGCTGATCGTTGAGGCGTCGGCGGCTAAAAAGCAGCCAGACATGAAACCGAAAGGTGACAGGACAGCAGGGAATAGCGGCGAAGCGCCGGATTCAAAGAAAGCGTCAGCAACCGCTGGCGGGAAAACGCCCAAATAGTCTCGCTGTTGATTGTCGAACAATGGCGTGATGGTCGGTGCCGGTGTGTCATATCCGTTCGCAACAAGCGGCTCGTGAGCAGATTACGGCGACAGGGTCGTAAAATAGCCCTGATTATTCCGGAGAAAAGGAAAATGCGGGCGGTTTCGCAAGAATGACGCCTCATCAGCATAAATGGAATAAATGGTTTGGGTTGTCTTGCGTTGAAATGATTTGGTTCGGAACAGGCAACAGATTTTCGGGGGAACGGGAAGCAGGAGCAGAATTCATGCCTTCGGCTTTCTGTTTGCCCTGTCGGGATACGCAGGCATGACAAATAGCAAAAACACCGGTCGCAAGGCCATGAGAACAAAATATGCAGGGCTGTTTGCCGTCACCCTGACGGGCTTTGTTCTGGCCTCGTGTGGTGGCAGCCTGCCGAATGTCAAGAAGCTGACCGGCAATCTTTTCAAGAAAAAAGAAGTGTTGCTGCCTGGCAAACGCGAAGCGGTTCTGAAATCGCGTGACCAGCTGATGCCGGACAGCGAGGCTGCCGGAACGCCGGTCATTATTCCCCCCAAAAGGGTTAACACCAACTGGTCGCAGCCCGGAGGGGATGCCAGCAATGCGCCGCGCCATCTGGACTATTCGGGAACCCTGCGGGCCTCCTGGAGCGCGGATGCCGGAAAGGGCTCCTCTTCTGACGGCCAGTTGATTGCCCGTCCCGTCGTCTATAATGGACGGGTCTATACGCTGGATACGCAGGGTGTGGTGAGCGCCTTTTCAACCTCAAGTGGTGCTGTCGCCTTTCGTGTCGGCCTGAAGCCGGAAAACGAGGAAAAGGAAGAGGGCTATGGCGGCGGTCTTGCGGCTGACGGCGGGCGCCTCTATGCCGCGACCGGCTACGGGACTGTTGTGGCGCTTGATCCGAAAACCGGCAAGTCCTTGTGGACAAAAGTGCTGGGTGTGCCGATACGCACCTCACCAACGGCGGCGAAGGGAAAGATCTTTGTGGTGACCACCGAGGGGCGGCTCTATTGTCTGTCGGCGACCGATGGCGAGGAGGTCTGGAACAGGCGCGGCTTGCCCGATCGTACCAGTATCCTGTCCAATATCAGTCCGGCAATCGAGGGTAAAACCGTGGTGGTTCCCTATTCTTCCGGTGATGTGACAGCATATGATATCGAAACCGGACGACCGATCTGGCGCGATAGTCTGGCGGTCGCAAAACATGGTTCGAGTCTTGACTCAATGGCCAATCCCGGGCGGCCGGTTATTGCCAACGGCATTGTCTATGCGGCAGGCAATGCAGGACGCATGATCGCCACCTCAAAAAAGAATGGTGAACGGTTGTGGAGCAAGGTGCTCGCCAGCATCCAGACGCCCTGGCCAGCCGGTAATATGGTTTATATGGTTGATAAAACAGGGCGTGTGGTGGCGATGAACGCCAAAAGTGGCCGGATTGTCTGGGTGAAGCAGCTTGCGGAAGGTGAAATGTGGCAGGGGCCGATTTTGGCTGGCAATCGCCTGTGGCTGGTTTCAGACAGGGGCAGGGTGGCAGGTCTTGACCCCAAAAACGGAAAAGTCGCAAGCCAGAGAGATCTGGGCTATCGGATTAATATTGCACCTGTCATCGCAAACGGGCATATGTATATTCTTGCAGATAACGCCAGACTTGTGGCCCTGAACTAGTTCAGCTTTTCCGTGCAAGGGGAGCTGCGCGGCGTTCCGGTCCGGAATTGACAAAGTACCCGTAACGAAGATGTCCTATACCATCGCCATTCTCGGTCGGCCCAATGTCGGCAAATCGACACTGTTTAACCGGCTGGTGGGGCGCCGTCTGGCGCTGGTTGATGATGCGCCCGGGCTGACCCGCGACCGCCGTATGAGCCGTTTTGAACTGGGTGATCGGAAAATCCGCATTATTGATACGGCCGGGCTTGAGGAATCTCTGGACGGTTCGATTGAGGAACGCATGCGCGAGCAGACCTTTGCCGCCATGCAGGAAGCCGATCTCATTCTGTTTATGATTGACGCCAGAGCCGGGGTCATTCCTGCCGACGAGGCTTTTGCGGCAATCGTTCGTCAGAGCGACAGGCCGGTTCTTCTGGTCGCCAACAAGGCGGAAGGGCGGGCCGGAGACAGCGGCTATTATGACAGCTATCGTCTTGGCCTTGGTGAACCTGTGGCCATTTCTGCCGAGCATGGCGAGGGCATCGCCGAATTGCTGGCGCAAATGGACGAAAAACTGTCGGGCGTTGAACCTTTGATGCCGGATGAAGATGATGATGAACAGGAACGCCCCCTGCGCATCGCGATTGTCGGGCGGCCCAATGCCGGAAAATCAACCCTTATCAATGCGCTGATCGGAGAAGAGCGCATGATCACCGGTCCCGAAGCCGGGCTGACGCGCGATTCCATTTCCGTTGAACTCGACTATGACGGTCGTGCGGTGCGCCTGTTTGATACGGCAGGCCTTCGTAAAAAGGCCCGCATCAAAGAGCGCCCGGAACATTTGTCGGTGGTGGATGCGCTGCGCGCCATCCGTTTTGCCGAAGTCGTGGTGCTTTTGCTTGATGTCAACAATCCGCTGGAAAAACAGGATCTGACCATTGCCGACCTGGTGGCGAAAGAGGGCCGGGCGCTGGTCATTGCGGTCAATAAATGGGACCTGGAAAAAGAAAAAAATGCCCGCATCAGCAAACTGCGCAAGGAGGTGGCGCATTTGCTGCCGCAGGTCAAGGGGGTGCCGGTGGTGCCCGTTTCGGCGCTGGCCGGGCGCGGGCTCGACAAGCTGATGAAGGCGGTGCTTGCCGCTTATGAAACATGGAACAAACGCTTGCCGACAGGCCAGCTCAACCGTTTTCTCGATGAAGCACTGATGCGCCACACACCGCCCGCCCCAGGAGGACGGCGCATCCGTTTGCGCTACATGACCCAGCCCAATGCAAGGCCACCGACCTTCATCGTGTTCTGTTCGCGCCCCAAAGATCTGCCCGAAAGCTATTCGCGCTATCTGGTCAATGGCTTGCGCGAAAATTTTGACTTGCCGGGCACCCCCATCCGCCTGCATATGAGAAAGGGCAAAAATCCCTATGCCGGCAAGTGAGGAAAAAGGCGGGCCGGAGATTCTGTTCTATCATCTGGAACGGGCCCGACTGATGGATGTGTTGCCCGCTTTGCTGGAAAAAAGTCTGCAACGGGGCTGGCGCGTGGTGGTGCAGGCGGCGAACAAAAAGCAGGTGGACGGCATCAGCAATGCGCTGTGGACCTTTCGCGATGACAGTTTCCTGCCTCACGGGACGGCACGCGACGGCTTTGAAAGCGAGCAGCCGGTTTTCCTGACCGAGGGCGATGACAATCCCAACAAGGCGGCGATCCGCTTTTTTGTCGAAGGGGCCGAGCCGGAGCAGGTGGAAGGCTATGAACGCATTGTCTACATGTTCAACGGTCATGACGAAGAGGCCGTGGTCAAGGCCCGCAAGCAATGGAAAAGGCTGGCCGATGCGGGGACAAAGGCGACCTATTGGGCGCAGAATGAACGGGGCGGATGGGAGAAAAAGGCATGAAATCACAAAATCAGGCACAGGAAGAACAGGAAAGGGCGCGAGCGCTGGCCGACCGGGTGCAGGCCGAAATCGAGGCGAAAGGCGGCGCTTATACAGACTGGTTCGAAGCCCTTTATGCTGGCGCTGGGGGCGAGGCGGCGCTGATCCCGTGGGCCGATGAAGAGCCGCATGTGGCGCTTGTCGAATGGATGGCGGATGAGCCAAAGGGCGATAGCAAAAGGGCCATTGATGTGGGCTGCGGGCTGGGCGACAATGCGGTGTTTCTGGCGCAGAACGGCTATCGGGTGACGGGGATTGATCTGTCGCAAAGCGCCATTGACTGGGCGAAAAAACGCTTTGTCGACAGCGGGGTGACCTTCCGGCAGGTCGATTTGTTCAAATTGCCCGATGATTTTTTCTTTAAGT
>JALXEI010000039.1 GCA_027069645.1 Hyphomicrobiales bacterium | reverse complement strand
GTCCATGGGCCCGAACAAGGACATTGTTATCGCCGTTGGGTTTTGTCGGCATGCAGAGCCGGCGTTCGATATTGATGAGGATGCGGGCCCGTAATTTCTCAACAGACTGGCGGGGCCCCCCGACACCGGCGAGCAGGCGGCGGGTTCCCGGCCCGACAATCCCGTCTGTGGCAAGGCCGTTTTTCTGTTGAAAATTCATAACAGCGGCGCGTACTTCTTCATCAAATGTCGTTTGGGAAGGGTGGGGCAGAGCCAGACGCTTGCGCAAGGCGGCGACCTGTCGATGCGTCATGCCAGGTCGCAGAACAGGGCCGGAGACCGGAAAGCGGGGCTGGCGATGCGTTGTCTCGCCAGTGGAAGATTGACGGGAGATGGCAAGATCCAGCAGTTTCCGCCGCAGCGCCTGGAATTCCGGATGGCGGGGGTGCAAGGCGTGCAGAAAATCGGCCGGTTGTTCGGTTTTGGCGATGCCATCGAGTATTCTGTATGGATCCGGCAAATGCGGACCGCGTCCCTGGAAGCGGCTCAGGCGGGTCGGGTCAATACGGCCCCCTTTGGCATAGCGGGCATATTTCAAAACCATTTTGACAAGATGAATTTCAAGCCTTGCAAGTGTTTCAGGTGTCGGGTCACCGGCCTTCCCGGCAATCAGGGCGCGGTCTTCAGCCGGCAAGGCAAAATCTTTCGGCCTCAGTCCCCATTTATCGGCCGTTTCGAATTCTTCAATAACGGCATATGTCTTTTTACGAACGCCCTTGTTGGAAACAAAGACGGGAAGTCGGCTTTCCTGCCCGTAGAACCGGGCCAAAGCAACGGACATATCTGTTTTTTCCCGACCGGGCCGGGCGGCTTCGGATATCCCCTCGGGGAACAGCTTTGCCTGACCTCTGGTCGTTTCGGAAGTTTCGGTCTGTGAAACAGATTGTTGAGAAGATGCGATCCCGAGGCGTTTGCGAATGGCAGCAAGGACAGCATTTTGTCGTGGCGGGGTCTCGTGTGACGAGGCGGGCGGTGCAACCGGTTCCGCAATCTCCGTCGTTGAATTTTTTGCGCGTTCCGCAATGATCTTTTGAAGTCGTTCCACAGCGTCGGGAAATGCAGGTTCGGGATTGTCGGCTTTGGCGACCAGCGGGAAACCGTCCGTCAAAATGAGGATTGTCATCAGGACAACCGGACTGAAGGAAGATGTTATATGATGAAATATCCTGCGAACAAAGGCCATACTGATCCCGTCTGTCAAGCTTCAAACTTTTGACGGAACTATAGCTCAAATATATGGCCGATAGAAGTTCTTCCCGGCAGTTTGTTCAAAAGTGCAGATGAGGCCGAAAGAAGCTTCGGGTTCTGGCGGGAAATGCCTGCGGGCAAAGGTTTACTGTTGAGCCGAAAAATGGTCGGGTATGGCGGCGATGGCTTTTTCGACAAGGCTGTCCGCCTTGCTGCCGGTGACTTTTTCGCGCAGTATCTGTTCTGCCGCTTTTATGGACAGTTCAGCGGCGACGGCCTGTACTTCATTGATCGCCTGCAATTCGGCGCGGGCAATTTTGTCCTCGGCCTGTCTTGTCCGGCGTTCAAGTTGTTCGGCAAGTTTCGCTTCCGTCTCTTCGGCAAGAGCTTCGGCCTCTTTTTTGGCCAGGGTGATGATCTCCTCGGCCTCAATGGTGGCATCGCGTTGTTTGCGCTGATAATCGGCAAGCAAACTCTGGGCATCCTCACGCAACTGCCGGGCTTCCTCCAGTTCCCTGCGGATCTGATCGGCACGGTCATCAAGAGCGGCGATCATTTTTGAGGGGACCTTGTAACGGATCAACAGGGCGACAAATCCGAAAAAGGCAACGGCTACCCAAAGGGAAGGATCCGAGAGTCCTGTAAACATGATGTTTGCTTCCTTGCACAAGAGGCCGGTTTGAACGGGGCGGTTCAGGCGTTCCTGCCCTGGCCTGTCACGATTGTCTCTATGGTTGCTGTCAGGTTTTCATCCGGGATATTTTCGCCCGTCAGTTTTTCGACGATCCCGGAGGTTGTCGATGCGGCAATCCCGTTTATTTCTTTCAGGGCCTTTTGCTTGGCCGACACGATACGTTTTTCCGATTCGGCCAGTCGGGCATTGATTTTGGCGTCAACTTCGGCACGTTTGCTGTCGATTTTGGCATTCAGCCGGTCTCTGGTTTCCTGAGCGATGGTCCGGGCGCGGGCCTTTGCCTCGGCCAGGTCGGATTTGTAGGCGGCTTCGGCCAGTTCCGATTTTTGACGAAAATTTCTGGCCGCATCCAGGTCATCGGCGATCTGGCCGCGCCGCGTTTCGATAACTTCGGCAATACGGGGCAGGGCGACCCGGGACATTATCCAGTAGAGAGCTCCGAAGGTCAGGGCGAGCCATACAAGCTGCGGCGCGAAATCATCGGCATTGAGCTGTGGCAGCCCCCCCTTGTGACCG
>JALXEI010000038.1 GCA_027069645.1 Hyphomicrobiales bacterium | reverse complement strand
CGATTGATGGGCGGGAAATATGGGTTCACATCTCCCGGTCGGGCTATACCGGCGAGGATGGCTATGAGCTGGCCATAAAGAGCGCCGATGCGGGGGCATTCTGGCATGCGCTGGAATCGCATGCCGATGTCGAGGCCATTGGGCTGGGGGCGCGCGACAGTCTGCGCCTTGAAGCCGGGCTTTGTCTTTACGGACACGATATTGACGAAACGACAACCCCGGTGGAAGCCAATCTAACCTGGTCCATCGGCAAACGCCGTCGCGCCGAAGGCGGTTTTCCCGGTGCCGATATTGTCCTGAAACAGCTTGAGGAAGGAACCGTGCGGCTGCTTGTGGGGATTCGCCCCGAGGGGCGTGCCCCGGCGCGCGAGGGAACAAAAGTCTTCAGTCGTGATGGCGCGGAAATCGGCATCATTACCTCAGGGGGGTATGGCCCGAGCGTCGGCGGTCCTGTTGCAATGGGCTATGTTCAAACGGCATACAGCGAGCCTGACACGGCACTGGAACTGGAAGTGCGCGGCAAACGTCTGCCGGCCCATGTGCAGAAACTGCCCTTTGCACCTCACCGCTACTATCGCAAAAAGAAATAACCCTGATACCAGGGCGTACAAGGGATGGCAAGGAAAGGATCATCATGTCGCAAATCTATTATACCACAGATCATGAATGGATTGCCGTGGATGGCGATACAGGCACCATCGGCATTACCGACCATGCCCAGAAGCAACTGGGCGATATTGTTTTTGTCGAACTGCCGGAAAAAGGTCTTGAAGTGGCAAAGGGCGAGGAAGCCTGTGTTGTGGAGAGCGTCAAGGCGGCCAGCGAGGTCTATGCGCCGGTCAGTGGCGAGGTGATTGAAACCAATGACGCCCTGGCCGAGAATTCGGCGCTTGTCAATGAGGATGCCGAAGGGGCGGCCTGGTTTGTAAAAATACAGCTCACCAACAGGAGTGAACTTGATGATCTGATGGACAAGGCGGCCTATGACGCTTTCGTCGAAAACGAAGGCTAGTTTTCATGCGCTATCTGCCATTGTCGAAACAGGACCGGCGCGACATGCTGGCCAAAGTCGGCGTTGAACATATTGACGAGCTGTTTGCCGATGTCCCCAAAGACAAGCTGTTGTCCGATTTGCCGGAATTGCCGCTTCATGCCGGGGAAATGGAAGTCGAGCAGCGATTGAGCCGCATGGCGGCGCGCAATCTGTCAGCGGGCGAGGCGCGGGGCTTTTTTGTCGGCGCCGGGGCCTATTGGCATCACGTCCCGGCAACGGTTGATCATCTGATCCGGCGCTCGGAATTTTTGACCGCCTACACTCCCTATCAGCCGGAGATCTCGCAGGGCACCTTGCAGGTTCTGTTCGAGTTTCAGACCCAGGTGGCGCTGTTGACCGGCATGGAAGTGGCCAATGCCTCCATGTATGACGGTTCAACAGCAACAGCGGAAGCGGTGCTGATGGCGCGGCGGGTGACAAGGCGCAACAAGGCCATTCTTTCGGGCAATCTGCATCCTCACTATCGCGATGTGGTGCAGAATATGGCGCATTTTTCCGGTGGTGATCTGGTACTGTGCGATCCGGCTTTTGATGGCGCGGAAGAACTGGCGGCGCAGATCGATGATGAAACGGCCTGTGTTGTGGTGCAGACCCCGGACTTTTTCGGGCACCTGCATGAATATAGCGAACTGGCCAAAGCCGCGCATGACAAAAAGGCGCTGCTGATTGTCGTTGTGACCGAGATCGTGTCGCTGGGGGCGCTGAAATCGCCGGGCGAGATGGGCGCCGATATTGTCGTCTGCGAAGGGCAGTCTCTGGGCTGCGGGCTGGATTTTGGCGGGCCCTATGTGGGGCTGTTTGCAACGAGACAGAAATATATCCGACAGATGCCGGGGCGTTTGTGCGGCAGGACTGTCGATGCCGACGGAAAAAGCGGCTTTGTGCTCACCCTGTCTACCCGCGAGCAGCATATCCGGCGGGAAAAGGCCACCTCCAATATCTGTACCAATTCCGGCCTTATGGCGCTGGCCTTTTCCATTCATTTGACCCTGCTGGGCGAAAAGGGCTTGCGTCATCTTGCTGACCTCAACCATGCCAATGCCGCGCGGCTGGCCGAAAAACTGGCGGATATAAAAGGCGTGGAGCTGCTGACAAGGCGCTTTTTCAACGAGTTTACGTTAAAACTTTCCAGACCGGCCGGGGCCGTTGTGGATGTGCTGGCGGAACATAAAATACTGGCCGGGGTACCGGTGTCACGGCTGTTGCCGGGTGAAAAAGAAGCTGAAAATCTGCTTCTGGTGGCGGCAACCGAACGGGTGAGCGAACGGCAGATGGACCAGCTTGCCAGGGCTTTGAAGGAGGAACTGGCATGAGTATGAACCGGCAGGGACGCAAGACACAACCTGGAACACCGGAAGAAAGTCTCGGGGATCAGCCGACTCATTCGGGCAATCGGGGGTTGCTGATCGAGGAACCGCTTTTGTTCGAACTGGGCGACACGCAGACCACCGGTGTTGATCTGCCGGATTTGCCGGAAAGCGCGCACGATAACGAAACCCGTTTTGGTGATCTGGCACGACGTGAGCCGATTGGCCTTGCCGGTCTGTCGGAACCTGAAACCCTGCGCCATTATGTGCGGCTTTCGCAAAAGAATTACAGCATAGATACCGGCATTTATCCGCTCGGCTCCTGCACCATGAAGCACAATCCGCGCCTCAATGAAAACATGGCACGCCTGCCCGGTTTCATGGATATCCACCCGCTGCAACCGCAATCCACCGTGCGCGGGGCCATTGAGCTGATGGACGAACTGGCTCACTGGCTGCTGGAGCTGACCAATATGAAGGCCATTGCCCTGTCGCCAAAGGCCGGGGCGCATGGCGAACTGTGCGGTATGATGGCCATAAAGGCGGCGCATGAACATGCAGGCCATGATCAAAGGAATATTGTTCTTGTGCCGGACAGCGCCCACGGAACAAATCCGGCCACAGCCGCACTTGTCGGCTACAGGGTGCGATCGGTTCCGGCGCAAAAGGATGGCACGGTAACGGCGCAGTCGGTGAAGGAGGCGCTGGGCGATGATGTGGCGGCGATCATGCTGACCAATCCCAATACAGGCGGCGTGTTCGAGCGCGAGATTGTCGAAATCGCCGAACTGATCCATGAAGCCGGAGCCTTTTTCTATTGCGACGGGGCCAATTTCAACGCCATTGCGGGCAAGGTGCGCCCGGGTGATCTGGGTGTCGATGCCATGCATTTCAATTTGCACAAAACCTTTTCGACCCCGCATGGCGGCGGCGGGCCGGGATCCGGGCCAGTCGTGCTTTCGGAACGCCTTGCCGCCTTTGCGCCGGTGCCTTTCCTGCTGCATGACGGCGAGGACAGCCGTCTGATTGAAAATGCTGGTGATGTCGGGGCCGGAAAACTTCACCCCTTTGGCCGCATGACCGCCTTTCACGGGCAGTTCGGCATGTTCACAAGAGCCATGAGCTATATGATGAGCCACGGGGCGGACGGGCTGCGTCAGGCCAGTGAGGATGCGGTGTTGAATGCCAACTATATCCGCGCCTCTTTGTCGGAGCATATGTCGCTGGCCTTTGGCGAAGACCATATCTGCATGCACGAAGTGCTGTTCGATGATGAATTCCTCAGGGATACCGGCGTTACAACACTGGATCTGGCCAAGGCGATGATTGACGAGGGGTTCCACCCGATGACGGTTTATTTCCCGCTGATCGTGCATGGCGCGATGTTGATCGAGCCGACCGAATCGGAGAGCAAGGCATCGCTGGATCAGTTTATCGAGGTGATGATCGCCCTGACCCGCGATATAAGAGAGGGCAGGAGCGAGGTCTTTACGGCAGCGCCCCGCTTTACCCCGCGCCGCCGTCTCGATGAAACCGGCGCCGCGCGCAAGCCGGTTTTGCGCTGGTCTCCGGAATAACGAGCGTACACGTTATAAAGTCGAATTGGAACAGATGCTTGAACCCCGCTGGTGAAACCCCTAGATTAATAAAATACAGGCTCCGAACGCATTCGGAGGATATGTTACGGGGGGAATTTGATCACGAAACCGAGAGGGAATAATCAATGATTTATAAACTGACGGGGATGATTGCCGTGGCGGCTATGGCGCTGACCATTGGTATTTTACCGGCGAATGCGCAAAAAGCCGATGATAAAAAAGTCGCTGCTCCCGAGCGTGAATGCAAGGACAAGGTGGTTTCCCGAACAGGTGGCCGGGCACGAACACGGCTTTTTGCCAAAAAGAAAGCGCGTGATGCCTGGCGTCAGAAAGTGCGTAGAAAACTTGGACGTGAATGGTCGGCCTGGCTGTTTTCAAAGAATCCCTCCTATAGCTGTTTCAGGGAAAAAGGCCGCAATCGCTGCACGGTCAAGGCGACGCCTTGCAAGCTCAAGGTTGTTGTCAGTGGTCCCGGCAAGGTCTGTTCCTTCTACAAGATCAGTGCCACCGGTAAACCGGCCAGCCTGAAGGCGTGGGCGAAGCACAAGGCGCGCAAGGCCTGGGCAGAAAGAGTGCGTGGCTTTTACGGTCCAAAGATGGATACCTGGTTGTTGTCCAACAGCAAGGAAACCACATGCAAGAATACAAAGGACGGCAAGAAATATGTCTGTACGGTCACGTCACAGCCCTGCCGCTTCAAAGTCCTGAACTAGTGACAAGGCCAGGATGACGGCAGGTGATTCGAAAAAATAACGCCCGGTCCCGAGGCAATCAGGACCGGGAGTTATTTGCACAAGGTATGATGCCAAAATGCAAAATGATTGAGCTTTCTATTTTGCTCGGATTCCGAAAACGCCCGCTCCCCGGACAAGCGCCAGCGCCGCGCCGGGGTCCAGGGTCGCAAGTGATATGATGTTGTTTTTGTTTGTTTTATCAACGCACTCCCGTCTTGTTGCCCTTGGATCCCGGATCAGCGCTGGCGCTTGTCCGGGAAGCGAAACATCGAGGCAGAGCGGGAAATATGAATCATCCTTTTTGCATTTTGGCATCAGACGCAGAAAAAGGAAATGAGGAGAGAGCGGTTTTCGCTACCTCCTCATCCTTGTGTTACGCAATACTTTTTTATACCAACCGACACAACAACGCGTTATGCAAAACATGACGATACGCTACAGATCCTGTTTATGAGTTTATGACCTAGTTGGGATAATTCGTGGGGGCGCACATCGCGAGGGCGATGATCAATTCGGCCTTGTCCCAGTCGGAAGGATCTTTTTCCAGCTTGAAAAGCCCGTAGGCGCGCACGGCATCAAGGGGGGTTCCACCGCGGCGGTCGATGGCTGTGCAATAGTTGCGGGCGCGCCCGATGGCTTCTGTCCACTGGCGGGGGGTGATCTGGTTCTCGATATTCATAGCGGTTCTCCATTCCAGATACAGATGGGCTATCGACATATTCGATAGCGCTTTGTTGCCTGCACATTCAGTTAGGCAGGCCAGAATGGTGAAAATGGGCACGAAATATGATTTTCTTGTGGTTGTCCGCAGCCCTGGCAGGGCCATATATATGCGATCGGAATGTTACAATCCGGAAGATTGTCAGGCGCAGCCAGTGCGCTTGCAACTGTTTCGCATGCCCCGGACCGTAATAATCCAGCCACCAAGCGCGATGGCCGCCGCAAGCAGGGACAAAAGAAAATTGTACCCCGAGAAGGACAGGCCGAACAGCCGGAACTGCGCAATATCACAGCGGACGACTTTGGTCTCGTTGAGGGCACTCAAAAGCCCGCCGGGGCCGCCGCCAAGCGGAGCGAGGTGATCGCCGGTGCAGGAGGTCGGACCGGCCCACCATTTCCACTCGACACCGGCATGATATCCGGCCAGCCCGGCATTATAGAGAAAACCGAGGCCGATCAGTCCCATAACCAGAAGGGCGATATAGCCGCCATCAAATTTTGCTTTTGACCCGAGCCAGACCGGCAGGGACAGGCCAAGGGTGAAATACCAGGCCTTGCGCTCGATCAGGCAAAGAGGGCAGGGCTTGTAACCGCCAATATGTTCGAAACCAAGCGCCGAAATGACCACGGCAGCCGAAAGCGCAAAGAGCAAAAGCGCACAAAATCCCAGGGGGTTTTCGTTGAAACGGTCACGCATGTCTTTGATTTCCTCCTGGTCAGCTTTGCAATCCTGGAACGCCCTTTCAGAACACCCATTTAATCAGCGCATATCCGCCAATCAGGCTGATAAAAAAGGCCAGCGAAACAAGACCGAAATATTTTTCGATAAAGTCGCGTATGGGCGTCCCGAACCGGTAGAGCAGGGCACTGACGGCAAAAAAGCGAATACTGCGCGCAATAATACTGGCAACCATGAAGATTGCAAACCCGAGCCCGGTGACACCGCTGGCGATGGTGATGACCTTGTAGGGAAAAGGGGTCAGACCGGCCATAAGCACGATCCAGGCCCCCCATTCATTATATTGCGCGGCAAAAGAACTGAATTTTTCGCCATAGCCGTAGAAATCCAGCAGTGGTCTGCCAACCGTGTCATAGAGAAAATAGCCGATAGCATATCCCGCCATGCCGCCTGCCACCGAGGAGATGCTGGCCCACAAGGCATAGACGAAAGCTTTGGTGCGTTTGGCCAGCACCATTGGAATCAGCATAATATCGGGGGGCAGGGGGAAAAACGAGCTTTCGGCAAAAGCCACCGCCGACAGCGCCCATACAGCCCGGCGGTTTTCGGCCATTTCCATCATCCAGTCATAAAGGCGTCGAAACATATGAGGTTCCCGGTTCGATTTGATTGTTCTCCCTGATATCGCAATGTCGCGAAACTGTGAAGCGATATTGCTGCGACAGGAAAAAATGAGGCAAAAGACATTCTGTTCTTGCTCCGCCCCGGCTGTCGCGATATGAAACCCTCGTGCATTGTTGCAGACCGGATTTGCCCGACCACAAGGACCGTTCGGCAAATTCCTTGTGAACATGCCCCTGTGGCGGAACTGGTAGACGCGACAGATTCAAAATCTGTTGTCCTTACGGACGTGCCCGTTCGAGTCGGGCCAGGGGCACCACACATGGTGTGTTTTATTTTACGAGAGCCTGGCATTGGCTCTCTGGGCCTTGCGCGTGTTCGGGCTTTGGGGCGTGGCTGTATATTTTGTCTTGCTGTTCACCGCAGGCCGGAATGGACAGCTTTTTGTGGCATTTCGGGCGCGGGTTGTGTTGGCTTTTGCAGAGGACGCCAATATATTGGTGAAACAGGGAACCGGTCGTGATAGGGTCGAAACCATCACGCTGTTATGAGGAACCAGCCGGTATATGTCCGTTGGCAACGGAGATTGCGGTTTTCAGTCAGGTCATATCAATTTGAAGTATCTGCGCGGATTGTCATGTTTACTGGTGATGTTGGCCTTTCTGTCGGGTCGTTCGGCAAGTGCCGGCCCCGAATTGCTGTTTGATGCCGAAAGCGGTACGGTTTTCTATGCCAGTGAGCCGGACCGCCCCTGGCACCCGGCTTCCACCACAAAGCTGATGACGGCCTATCTGGTTTTCGAGGCCATTAAAAATGGCAAGCTCAAGCTGACAGATGCAGTCTTGCAGTCCGAGCGCTCCATCAAGGAACCGCCGAGCAAGATTGGCTATCCGGTCGGTATCGGCATGTCGATTGAGCTGGCTCTGCAATCGCTGATCATCAAATCGGCCAATGACGTTGCAGTAATGCTGGCCGAAAAGATAGATGGAACAGTCGAGGGCTTTGCGGCGCGCATGAACCGCAAGGCCCGGCAACTGGGCATGAAGCATACCCGTTTTGTCAATCCCAATGGCCTGCACAATGTCGAACATATCTCGACGGCGCGTGATCTTGCCATTCTGGCGCGGGCGGTATGGAAGGACTTTCCCGAGCATCGCAATCGCTTTTCACGCTATTACATGAATATTGGCCGCCGTCGTCTGCATTCCTACAATTCCCTGTTGCGGACCTTTGCCGGTGCCGATGGCATGAAAACGGGATTTGTCTGCGCTTCAGGGTACAACATTGTCGCCAGTGCAACACGTGATGGTCACCGTCTGATCGCCATTGTGCTGGGGGCCAGAAGCGGCAATGCCCGGGCAGAGAGAACGGCGGCGCTGCTGGATTACGGTTTTAAATATTACGACTGGAAAATGCTGCTTGCCGGGGCAAACAAAAATCTAAATCTCGCCAGCTACCCCGCGAGTGATGACAAGGATGCGAAACCGGGGAATATGCGCTCTGTTGTTTGTCGGCCACGACGTCGGGTGGCACGCTCTCATCGTAAAAAGCTGCGTCGCAAAAAAAAAAGATCAAAACAACGCAAAAGA
>JALXEI010000037.1 GCA_027069645.1 Hyphomicrobiales bacterium | reverse complement strand
TCGAGAACCTCGGCAATACGGGGCAGGGCGACCCGGGACATTATCCAGTAGAGAGCTCCGAAGGTCAGGGCGAGCCATACAAGCTGCGGCGCGAAATCATCGGCATTGAGCTGTGGCAGCCCCCCCTTGTGACCGGCGGGCTGTTCAGTGACAGCATGTGTTTTGCCGCTGGCAGGGTGACCTTTTGTATGTGTCGGGTGTTGCGCCATTGTCTGCAAGTTTTCCTGAATATGGGATGACGGCGATCAGGAGGCTGTCGCCCCGCGCACAGGCTCAGGGAGCCGGAATGGCGCGGAGAACAGCCTTTTCGCTGATCACCCGTCCGGACCTAGCTGAACAGAATGAGAAAGGCCATACCGAGACCAAACAGGCCGGTGGCTTCAGCAAGGGCAAAGCCGAGCAGCAGGTTGGTGAATTGCCCCTGTGCGGCAGAAGGGTTGCGCAGCGCACCGGAAAGATAGCTGCCAAAAATCTGCCCGATACCGATACCGGCACCGACAAGTGCGATAGAAGCAAGGCCTGCGCCGATGAATTTTGCTGCCTGGGGATCCATGATTTTTCTCCTGTAGTTGTGTTTCGGAATGTCCTGAAGGGTTGAATTGAGTGTTGTTTCTGTTTTTGTATTGTTGACCTAGTGATCGTGCATGTTGAGGGCATCATTAAGATAGATGCTGGTAAGAACCGCAAATACGAAGGCTTGCAGGAAAGCCACGAGAATTTCAAGTCCGGTAAAGGGAACCATCAGCAATAACGGTCCGATACCGGCAACCCCCAGCGCCCCGGCAAATCCGCCAAGCACCTTGAGCAGGGTGTGCCCCACCATCATATTGGCAAACAGTCGAACGGAGAGGCTGATGGGCCTGGTAAGATAGGAAATAATCTCGATGGGGATGATAATCGGCAGCATATACCAGGGAACCCCGGAGGGGGCGAACAGTTTGAGATAACCAATACCGTGTTTCCAGAAGCCGATTATCGTAACACCGACAAAAATCAATGCTGCAAGCGCAAAGGTCACAATAATGTGGCTGGTGGGCGTAAAGGAGTAATGGCCCAGAGGCAACATGCCAAGCAGATTGATCACAAGAATGAATATGAACAGGCTGAATATGAAAGGAAAATACTTTTCACCTTTCGGGCCGGTGGAATCACGGACCATATTGCGCACAAATTCATACAACATTTCGGAGATGCTTTGCAGTCGTCCCGGAACCAGGCTCGTTCCCCGCATGGTGAGGATCAAAAAGGCACTTGTCAGGACCACAGCCAGAACCATAAACAGGGATGAGTTGGTAAAGGAAACGTCGATACCGCCAATTTCCCAGGGGAAATAACGCTGAATTTCGAACTGATGCATGGGGTTGGGCATCGTTATGCCGCTGCCCCCCTGAGATGCTGCCACGTATTCCCTCCCTGGAATGGTCTCGTTATTCAAAGCCCCGCCCAATCGTGGCGAGCAGGGGCCGTTTCATCTAGTCATCCTCGCTGTCGGGCAAATCCTGCCCGAGGTCGAGTTTTCCCTGCCGGACCAGCTCTGCCTGTTCTTTCTGAATGTCCTGCGCCGTACGATAGACGTTCAGAAATCCTGCGGCGGTGCCCAGCAGAAAAAAAACAATAAACAGGATCGGCCGCGTGCCGAACCACTGATCCAGCCAGTATCCGATCAGACCACCAATGGCGACCCCGGCAACCAGATCAGTCCCCAGTCGCAGAGCCTGTCCGATCGATTGCCTTTTGGTAGCGACGGGAGACGGCTTTTGCAAGGCTTTTCCTGCTTCGGGCGACATCTTGTCAAGGCGAGCACCGACATCTTCAAGGCGCTGGCGCATGAGCCTGTCTTTTCGAGCCTCCCTGTCTTCGGGAGTTGTGCTCCTGTGATATTCAGCCATATGCGTGCTGCCCCCTGGCCCGGTGGTGTTGTGGACAAATCCACGTCCCTTGCAGATTGGCGGCAAGGGTAGAAGCCTCCCGAAAACGTGTCAAGCCACCGGTCATCGGGGAGGGCTACTCAATGGCAAGGCGCCGCATGCGGCGCCAGAGGGTGGAGCGGTTGATTCCGAGCAGTTTTGCGGCAACGGTACGATTGCCGTGGGCCTTGCGCAGCGCCTCGCTGATTTCGCGGGCCTGGTGTTCGGTTTCACGCCGAAAACGATTGATTTTCCGGCCGATGGTTTCGCTATGCTGACAATAATTACGTATGTCGGTGGGCAGGCTTTCGGGCACGACGAGGCCGTCTTTCGCGCATATGACCGCATGTTCCACGGCATTTTCGAGTTCGCGCACGTTACCGGGCCAGGGATAGTTCATCAGCATTCGCATGGCTTCGGGATCGCATTCCACCCCTGACGGATAGCCCCTTGCGGCGATATTGTTGCAAAAATGCCGGAGCAACAGCGGGATGTCGGCGGGGCGTTCGCGAATAGGGGGGATATAGAGCGGAATAACGGCGAGTCGGTAATAGAGGTCGGCGCGAAACGCACCGCTATCAACCATATCGCGCAGATTGCAGTTGGAAGAACTGATAATACGCACATCGACCCTTACCGACCTGTCGGCGCCAACCGGTTCGAATTCACCATCCTGAATGGCGCGCAACAGTTTGGCTTGCAGGTGCAGGGGGATCTCGCCCAGTTCATCAAGGAACAACGTGCCGCCATCAGCGGCCTGAAAGCGCCCCTTGCGGTTGGAAATGGCACCGGTAAAGGCCCCTTTAACATGCCCGAAGAGTTCCGATTCGAGCAACAGTTCGGGAATGGCTGCGCAGTTGATTTCGATCAGCGGTTTTGCGGAACGATCGCTGAGGCGATGGATCAGGCGGGCGATTCGGGTCTTGCCGGTGCCGCTTTCGCCCTGCAACAAAACGGCGGCCTGTCGCGGCGCAACCTTGTCAATACGTTGCAGGATTTCGATCATTTTGGGGTCGTTGGTCACGAGGTCACTGGAAGCGCGATCCAGAAAAGCAGCCAGCTTGCGCTCTCGCGAAATATCGCGAATGATGAACAGCCGCAAGTGGCTCTGTGATTCGCATGTCATGCAGCACTGAATTTCCAGGTGTCTGGTGCCATGAGCGGTTTTTATATTGCGGATAAACTTCTTCAGGCTGACTTTTGTGCTTTCGGCCGGTCTGCGGGGTGTTTCATAGAAGGCTTCCTGCATGATGGCGATCAGGTCAATGCCGGATATATTGCTGATTTTTCTTATGGAATCAGGGGGGGAGAGCGCGTCTTTTGCAAGCAGTTTTCTTGCTGAAGGACTCAAATACAATACCTGTCCGGATCGATCCGTAATCAGAACGCCATCATCAATGTGCGATGTAATGGCTTCCAGCAAAGGCATGATGTTTTGCAGTTCCTGCATATCTCCTCGACTCCCTGGCCCCCGGGCGGGGCAACTATCAACATGCGACAAATCAACGCAGTTTTGTTGCAATGTATAATTGCAACGTTTGCAACAGTGCGCAACAGAAAAAATGCGGCGAATTAAAAATAAATTTAACAAATTCAAGTATTTGAATGTGTGATTGTGTGTTTATTGTGTTGCGGGTCCATGCGGGTTGTTGTATGAAAAATATAGGAAAAACAGCACCTTTGCCTGTGGTATGTAATTTGCATGCTTTTCAAGTGTTTCAATTTGTGGGAGAAAAATATCTCTTCTCAAAGATTGCCTGGTGAAATATTTACCAATCCGACAAGGGGCTGTGCGTGTTAAGACCCTTTTATGGCAATGTGTGTTTTGATGCAGCGGTCGATAATCGGGGACAGGCAGACCGGCCTTGTGCGGACAATTTAACAGGCCGTTGCTCCAGTGAATGCGGGAATGGAAAGTCATGATGCTGAAATCGGAAAATATCGGAAAAATGACCTGCGGAGCGGCTCTGTTTGTGCTGGTCGCGACCGGTATGATGGTTGCGAGCCCGGTCGGGGCGGTCGAAAATGTCACGACAGCGCCGGTCATTCCCAAGCGGATCGGAGACGAGACCCGTGTTTCGGGAACAGTTATTCCGTTCAAGGAAGTGACCCTTTCGGCGCAGATACCTGGTGAAGTCAAATATCTTGCCGGCAAGGAAGGGGATCGCTTCAAGGCCGGTACGGTCGTTGTGGCGATTGATGATGAGAATTTGCGCGCCAAACGGCGTGCTGCTGTTGCAAGCTTTATGGCCGCGCAGGCCGCTTTGCGCAATGCCCATATCCAGTATAATCGCGAATTGTGGTCTCCCAAAACCGGCAAGCCCACGGGTATGGGGTTTCCGCAGATGATGGATGAATTCTTCGGTGGTATCCAGGGGCAGCGTGCGGGGGCAAATCGGCCGTGGGTTGACCGCTATGCCAATTTGCAGGGTCAGGCGCAGAGTGTTCAGGGCGCTCAGAGTCGGTTGCTGGCGGCAAGAGCACAGATCGAGGAACTGGATGCCAAATTACGCGATGCCCAGCTCAAGGTTCCCTTTGATGGTAAAATTCTCGCCAAGCTGGTGGAGATTGGCGACACCGTTCAACCCGGCCAGCCACTGATAAAATTTGGCGCAACAGAGTTTCTGCGCATCAAGGCGGAAATTCCGGTCAGGCTGATTTCCTCGCTGAAGCCGGGGATGGTTGTTGACGCTCATATTGACGCGGCCGGCGGGCAGAAAGTCCCGGCCAGAGTTGCGCAAATTTATCCTGTAGCCGATCCCAGTAGTCATACAGTAACGGTCAAGTTTGATCTGCCGCGAACCATTCCCAATTCACAGGGCAAGCAGGTGCCACTTCCCGGAGGCCCGGGCATGTATGCGGAGGTGACAGTCACTGACATACACAAGAAAGCCAGCTGGGTGCCCACTGTGCCACTCTCGGCAATCGTATCAAGAGGCAGTCTCAAGGCTGTTATTGTTCGGCAGAAGGATGGCCTGACATCTCTTCGCATGGTTCGTCTGGGAGACCTGGTTGAAGGTGGTCGTGTCGCTGTGCTGTCCGGGTTGAAGGGTGATGAAGAGGTGATCACGGGGCCGCCCGAGAAACTGAGCACGATGCAGTCCGGGGTGGTGACGACGACGGGCCGGAAGTGAATAACAGCCGGGTTCCGGAGGGCGAATGGCAAGACTGTCATTTGCCAGCGTAAAGAGTACAGGTTTTGAGGCGTAGAATATTTGCGCAGGCAGCAGGTGTCTGTTTTTGCAGGTGTTCAGGTAGAACAAGAGCGAAGAATGGCTGACAGGGAGTTCGATAAAATTGGTTCCGGGGATGAGACTGACCTGGGAATGGCAGGCCGTATAGCGAGTACCTTTATTCACTCGCCATTGACGCCGATGTTGCTGATGGCCTGCCTGGCGATGGGATTACTCGGCATCTTCATTACACCACGTCAGGAAGATCCGCAGATCTCTGTGCCGATGGTGGATATCTTCTTCAAATTTCCTGGTGCTTCTGCCGAGCAGGTGGCGTCTCTTGCGACCGATCCGCTCGAGCGCATGATGAGTGAAATTCCAAAGGTCAAGCATGTCTATTCGGCCTCGCAGCGCGGCATGGGCATGGTGACGGTACAGTTCAAGGTCGGCGAAAAGATGGGCCCCTCGCTCGTCAAGCTCAATGACAAGCTGAAATCCAACATGGACAAGATACCGCCGGGCGTATCCATGCCGCTGGTCAAGTCAAAGGGTGTCGATGATGTCCCGACCGTGACCCTGACGCTCTGGTCCGATGTTGTGGATGATGCGGCCTTGCGGCAGATCAGCCTGGAGGTCATGCAGCGCCTCAAGGAAGTTCCCAATACCTCGCAGAACTTTATTGTTGGCGGACGTCCGGAGGAGGTGCGTGTCGAGGTGGAGCCGCAGCTTTTGCGCGGTTTCGGAATTGGTGTGGATCAGGTTGCCAAAGTCATTCAGGGTGCCAACCAGAAAAAAGATGTCGGCAATGTCGAGGCCGGTGGTTCGAGCTTTACCGTCTATACAGGCGCCTTTCTGAGGGGCAAGGAAGATATCGAACGTCTTGTAGTCGGTTTTTCGAAAGGCGCGCCCGTTTATGTGCGCGACGTTGCCAAAGTCATCGAGGGGCCGGGAGATGCCAGGAGTATCGTTCAGTATTTCACAGGGCCTGGCGCGGATTATGAGCCGCCCTGCGGCATGTTCTGTTCGATCAAAAGAGCCATATTCGGCCATCAGGAAAAGAAAAAGCAACCGCATGCCTATGGCGCTCCGGCCGTTACCATTGCCATTGCCAAAAAGACCGGCACAAATGGTGTGACGGTCTCTCGGGCCATTCTTGACAAGGTTGATTTTCTGAAGGGGCGGGTTATCCCCGACAATGTTCATGTTGCCGTCACCAGGGATTACGGGAAATCGGCCAATGACAAGGTCAATCATCTGCTTGGAGATATGGGCCAGGCGACTCTGATGGTCACCGTTCTTATTTATATTTTCCTCGGTCTGCGACCAACATTCGTGGTGGCGACAGTTATTCCGGTCATTATTCTGATCACGGTTTTCGGGGCATGGCTTTTGTCCTTCACGGTCGATCGTGTTTCCCTGTTTGCCCTTATTTTCTGCATCGGCATCCTGGTGGACGATGCGACGGTTGTGGTGGAAAATATTTATAGACGCTGGCTTGCCAAGGGGGGTGTCGATACGGCGACAACCATTGATGCCGTGCGCGAGGTCGGGAACCCGACAATTCTGGCCACCCTTGCGATTATTGCCGCCCTGCTGCCGATGGGGATGGTTTCGGGCATGATGGGGCCCTATATGATGCCAATCCCGGTTCTTGGCTCGGTGGCCATGACCTTTTCGCTGTTTGCAGCCTTCATCTTTACGCCCTGGCTGGCCATCAGGGTGCGCCCCAGCCTGCGGCAACTGAATGCCATGCAGAACAAGGAGCATCAGACAGCCCGCATGTTTGACGGATTTTTCCGTAACGTACTGGGGCCAATGATTGATAACCCGAAAAAGGCCCGCCTGTTCCGGCTGTCCATCTGGGCCGTGTTTATGGCGGCCTGTTCGATGTTCTACTTTCAGGGCGTGGCGGTAAAAATGATGCCGCTGGACAACAAGCCCGAATTTAATGTTGTTATCAACATGCCTGAAGGAACGGCATTGCCGGTCACGGCAAATGTTGCCCAGACACTCACAGATACACTGTTGCGGGCAAAGGGAAGTGATAACAGGCCGCTGTTTCCCGAGGTGACGGCGGTTCAGACCTATGCCGGTACGGCATCGCCTTTCAACTTTAACGGCCTTGTTCGTCATTATTATCTGCGCCAGAATTCATGGGAAGGCGATATCCAGGTTCAGTTGCTGGACAAGGAGGAGCGCGAACGCCCCAGTCACGAAATTGCCGAGGCCGCGCGCGCTGTTCTGACGCCTGTCGCCAAAAAAATGGGGGCCAAAATCCAGGTTGTGGAAATGCCGCCCGGACCACCGGTATTGCAAAGCATGGTGGCCGAGATCTACGGTCCCGATGACAAGACCCGCAAGGCCGTTGTCAAAAAGATAACCGAGGCTTTCGAGGCGGCCCCCAGTGTTGTCGATGTCGATAACTATGTTCCCGAACCCTACAATGCCTGGGTTTTCGTTATTGACCGGCAGAAAGCAGATCATAATGGTGTTTCCACCGCTGATATTACCCGTCAGCTTTCGATGGTCATGGGGGGGTACAAGCTTGGTGACGTCAAGCTCGGGCGTGAGCTGGAGCCTCGTTATATTGTCCTTCAGGCGCCCCTCAATGTCCGCAGTCAGGCGGCGCGTCTGGGCGATCTGCCGATACAGACCCGTTCGGGTAAAATGATCCCGCTTTCGGCACTGGGAAGATTTGAGCAGCAGCCGCAGGATCGCATAATATACCACAAGGATCTGCGCGATGTGGAATATGTAACCGGCGAGATGACAGGCGTTGTGAGCGGTCTGGCCGCCCCGATATATGGCATGCTGGAAGTGCAGAAATATCTCAGGGACTATATTCCGCCAGGCAACAAGGAAGGTTTGTGGCCGGGTTATTTCGGTCCGCCATCCGACAGTTTTCAGTCCAACTATGAATGGGCCGGCGAGTGGACTGTGACCTATGAAACCTTTCGTGATATGGGTGGTGCCTTTATGCTGGCGCTGGTGCTGATCTACATGCTGGTGGTGTGGGAGTTTGGCAATTTCAGACTGCCTGGCATCATCATGGCGCCCATTCCCCTGACCCTGATTGGTATCATCCCGGGCCACTGGTTGCTGGGGGCAGAATTTACCGCGACTTCCATGATCGGCTGGATTGCGCTGGCCGGTATCATTGTTCGCAACTCGATTCTGCTTGTGGATTTTTCCAAGCACGAAGTGGAGCGCGGCGTGCCGCTGCGTGAAGCGGTTATTCAGGCGGTGGTGACC
>JALXEI010000036.1 GCA_027069645.1 Hyphomicrobiales bacterium | reverse complement strand
GGTCAATCTCCCCCTGATGGTTGGAAAAAAGAGTCGAGGGCATGACAATGGCATCGATCCGGCGTTGCAACCGCGCCACCTCGCGGATCGTCCATGCGCCCGTTATTCGCAGGCGAAATATATTGCTTTCGTGCTCGACATGAAAATCCGACCGATCATCACTGTCATGAGTCAAATCTGCCAGAGCACCGGTAAGAATAGCCACGTTCAACCAGCCCGCATGATTAACAAGTGGTTAAGCTTGCCAAAAAAAAGCCCCGTTTGAAAGGCTTTCACCGCCCTTGTCGTGTTTTTGTTACGCCCTGTGGCATGAGGGACGCGCCCTTCTCTCAGTCGACCCAGTTGTCGGAGAGCTCAACCCCTTCAAAATGTTCCCGAATACGGTTGCGCGTCCCCGGGGCCAGCCCCTCGGGCAGATTTTCAGGAGATACAAATTTTTGTTCCCTGATCTCCAGATTGGGACGGGGGACGCTTTCCTGTCGCCATTCGCGCACAAGAAAAACCGCAACATGATCACCGGGAAAACTGTTGAAATTGGCGAAAACGCCGTGCAGTTGCGGCGGTGCACACACTTCTATCCCGGTTTCTTCCTGCAATTCCCGCGTCAACGCCTCGACCAGTGTTTCATTCCATTCGACACCGCCACCGGGGAAATGCCATCCTGGCCGATAGCTGTGACGCACGACCAGCACGCGCCCCTGATCATCAATGACGATCCCCTGTGCGCCCAGTGTCAATCCCCGGAACATACGCCACACGGGGCGTAAAATCATTCCCGTCAGTCTGTGCATAAAAATATTTTCTCGCCGGTTCCTGTGTTTCCCGGGTCCGTTCGCGCAAACTGTTTTTCAACATTCGCGGAAAGCTGTTTATCTGCCCGGCTTTATCTGTTCTATATACACACAGGAATGTCCAAAAGGAGTCCCTGCTCTTGTTTACGCTTGCTCACATGTCCGACCTGCATATTGGCCCGCTGCCCTCGCCACGGCGTCTTGAGCTTGTGAACAAGCGGGTGTTTGGCTATGTCAACTGGCACAAAAGCCGCAAGAACATTCACAACCGCCCCACCCTGGACCGCCTCGCCGCGGATTTGCGTCACGAGAAACCGGATCATATCGCCATTACCGGCGACATTGTCAATCTTGGCATGCGCGAGGAATATGTACAGGCCCTCGACTGGCTGAACCGGCTGGGTTCCCCGCAGGACATCAGCGTTGTTCCCGGCAATCATGATGTCTATGTCCCTCTTTTGCATGAACCGGGCATCGGTCGCTGGAAGGCCTTCATGACAAATGATGACAATGTCGAACATATTCGTTCGTCAACACGCACCGGATTCCCCTATCTCAGGCGACGCGGTGATGTGGCAATTATCGGGCTGTCTTCGGCTATTCCCACCATGCCGCTGATAGCCGCCGGTCGCCTCGGGGCCACCCAGCGGAAAAAACTTCACGATCTGCTCGTGCAAACGGGCCGGGAAAATCTGTTTCGAGTGGTCCTTATTCATCACCCGCCCATGTCGCTGGCGGGAAACTGGGTGCGCGGCCTGCGCGATGCCCAGGAATTGCGGCGAATCTTTTTGCAGGCCGGTGCCGAACTGATTCTGCATGGCCACGATCACACCCATAAAATTCGCGCCATGAAAGGCCCGAACGGTCGTATCCCGGTGGTTGGCATCCCTTCGGCCTCGGTGATCAGTCACCCGCACAAACCCCTGGCCCGCTATAATCTCTACCGGATCCGGCGCAAGGAAGACGGCTGGGACTGCCAGATGTCCGGTCACGGGCTGGAAGGTGCCGCCAGTGGCGTCGAAACCCTGTGCCGGCTTGACCTTATGGACTATATGAGCAATGCCAGTGCCTTTACCCTGAAATGGAATGATCGTTCCTGCCGCGACATCGAATCCGTTGACCAGGATGCCTGATTATCCAAAAGTCCGGACAGACATCCGCGATTGCGAACCGGAGAGACAAACGACATGAACGGAACTTCCGAGAATGGCAAACCGGCAAATTCCCTCGCCTTTTTGCCGATCAGTATTTTTGCCCTCATCATGGGGCTGGGCGGTTTTACTATCGCCACGCATCAGCTTGAACGCATCCTGCATATCAACCCGGTGATCAGTACCGGTGTTTTGCTGCTGACATCCGGACTGTTCGCCTTGCTGCTGCTGCTTTACACCCTCAAGGCCATTCGGCATCCGGGCGCGGTGCGTGCCGAATGGAACGATCCGGTCAGGATTTCCTTTTTCCCGACCATCAGCATCTCCCTGCTCATCCTCTCGGTCTGCCTGCTCTCCCACAGCAAGAACCTGTCCTTCTGGCTATGGTCAGCGGGAAGCGTGTTGCAGTTTGTCACGGCTTTTGCTGTCATCCGCTCGTGGATCAGAAAAGAGCATTTCAGGGAACAGCATCTCAATCCGGCCTGGTTCATCCCGGCGGTCGGCAATATTTACATGCCCATAT
>JALXEI010000035.1 GCA_027069645.1 Hyphomicrobiales bacterium | reverse complement strand
TCTTCTCCGGCGGCAAGCACTTTTGAAACAGAGGCCGGAACGGCAAGACCGGCCGCCGTTGCTGTGGCGGCAATGGCGTTGTTTTTGATGAAGTCGCGCCTTGTCAGTTTCACGGATGGTCCCTCCTCGATTTTGTGTTGGTGCGTTCCCGGCTTTGTGTTTGTTTCTTAAAAGTTTTCGTCTCGATTTCGATGCAACCGGGGCTAGAGTTCAATGCTGTTCGGTTTAAACGAACCACGGCCCAGTCCCCTCTCCCGGACGGGGAGAGGGGGCGACAGCCCTATTTGGCGTAGCGGGCCTTGAACTCGGCTATGGCCTTTTTACGAGCAGCGGCTTCCGCGGGATCCATCTTGCCGATATACCATTTGTGGTCCGGCGTATTGAGGATCTCGTCGAGTTTCGCCCTGAGCGCCTTTGCTCCGGCCTGTTTTTTGGCATCTTTGGAAGCCATGCCCTTTTCGATCAAATGTTCCAGTTCGGGAATGAATTTGATGTAGAAGTGTTGGGCGACCTCGTAGCTGCCATGCCAATGGGTATAGTCAGGCCCCATCATTGACGCGCCCATGCGCATGCGACGGCCTTCATGGTGCCAGAGTTCGAACCAGATAAAGTCGAGCTTGTTGGCGAACTTGACCGGCTTCAACAGGGGTTTTGCGGCCTTGTAAAGGGCCAGTCCCGGTTTGCCAAACTTGTTGTTCCACAGATTGACGATGCCGTCATACTGCGTATAGAAGTTCTCGACCCAGGTTTCCTCATGGCAGGCGGCGCAGACATTCTTCATGTTGTCGCGGCGCTCTTCCCAGTCAAGATTGGCACCGGGCAGTCCCATTTTGGCATCGGCCTTTTCCGGGCGTACGGAAACCGGCGGGCGATTGTTCCACGAGATGCGGGCACCGACATCATGAGTCACCGGCTGATTGCGGGTGGCACTGATATGGCAGGTGGCGCAGGTTGGCGCGGCGTTATAGTCCTCACCGGCGATCCATTTCTCATTGGCCATGTTCATCTTGTGCTGATAGGCGCGGAAATTGGCCCCGTGCTTGCTCTCTTCGTAGATTTCCTTTTGCGGATGATCGGGACCAAGATGGCAACGGCCACAGCTTTCGGGGTGGCGCGCCTGTTCGGCGGCGAAGCGGTGACGGGCATGGCAGGCCGTACAGGCGCCTTCCGATCCATCGGGATTCCGTCGTCCGATACCGGTATTGGGCCAGGTGGCGGGATCGAGTTCACCAGTACCTTTTTTCAGTACCTTGACAATGGAACCATGACATTGCCAGCAGCCTGAAACGGCAGCAGGAGAAGTCCCGTTGGGGAAGCCCGGTGTCACCAGAGATTTATTACCCTCGACCACTTCGGCGAGCAGGTTGTCGAGCGATCCCAATATGCGGCTGGCCTTGGCATGATGGGACTCTGTCATCTCTTTGACTTCCCTGGGATGGCAGTTGGCGCAATCCTTTGGTGAGACAATGATAGAGATGTGTTTTTTGACTTTTTTGTCATCATGGATAAAGGCGTCGGGATCGGAGGCATCTGCCTTGTGGCATTCATAGCAGCCGACATTGGCGCGGTAATGCTTGGAGTTGCCCCATTGCTGCACAAGCCCGGGATTGTTGCGCTTGTGGCATTTGACGCACTCTCTGGTTTCTTTCGACAGGGCGTCCGGTGGCTTCTTGACCGAAGCAGACGCTGTACCACTCCAGAGCCCGAGCATCAGACCTGTTGCGAGGCCCAATGTCGAAAGCAGATGTTTCAACCTCATTTTTCCCTTACCTCCGTTCAATAAAATCGCTTCAATCAGGATTTTTTCAAGCTCGAAATAGAAAGCTGTACGGAAGGATCACATTTGCAGGAAATTTTGTACTTGACGCGCGTCAAGTGGAAATGTGTGTGGTGGAATATTTCCGACGAAGCGCGCTAATATTAAAATATTACAACATTGGAATATAAAGAATAATCGAATATAGTACGACTATTAAAATCTGGGTCAGATGGCGGATGTTGTTTATTTACACCGCTGTCAATTATTTATATTGAAGGGTCGAACATGTAGTGAGGGGATTTGGGAATGGCGTCAAGAAGATCGCCGCTGGCAACAAAATTTTCCAGGGCCTTCCGGTTCTCCAGCACAACAATCTCGCGGTTGACGTTCACCCCTACAGAGCGCAGCGATTGCAGGGCGCGCGAAAAACTTTCCGGCGTCATGGCCAACTGGTTGGCGATCAGGGCTTTTTCGTAAGGCAGGGTCACTTCGCAACAATTTTGCCGGGCGGCTGACAGGGCCAGCAGGTAATCGGCGACGCGCCTTGTGCTGTTGCGGATCTTGGTGCGTTCGACCTGTTCGATCAGCTTTTTCACATAGCGCGAGGCCGAGGCCATCATCACAAAGGCGATTTCCGGGGCGTTGGCAATGGCCTGTTTCATGCGCTCGCCATCAATGCGCAACAGGCGGGTGCGGGTCAGGGTAATGG
>JALXEI010000034.1 GCA_027069645.1 Hyphomicrobiales bacterium | reverse complement strand
ACTCGGCTGGTGGTACCGGTACCACGTCGCCTCGTGCTCCAGCCCTGCTGGAAAAAATCGCTCCGGTGCAATGGGTCAATATCAAGGGCGGTTGGTATTACGCCAGGGTATGAGGCTATCCTTTTGTGATCCGGTTTTACAGGGGTTGTTCGAATTTGGGGAGTAGCGGGATATTGTCGAGAGTCACGGGCGAGAGCACCATCACCCAGTAAATTGCCGCAAACACAGCGCAAGAAACGAGAGTTGTGGCGAGCAGCTTTTTCCAGATCAGCGAGCGGTGAGGTGCGCTTTCCGTTGTGCCGGGGACGATGCTTTCTTCTTCCTGCTGGGTTTTGACGCCAAAAGGCAGTACGGCAAAGAGAGTAATCCACCAGACAACCCAGTATATACCGATCGCCATTGGCAAAGACATCCGTTATTTCCTTTATCCTGATTTTGCTGTCACCAGGAGATGACAGGGGCACATTCTATTGCGAACCACCAATTGAAGAACCAAACGGAGACCAGCTGGCGGGGTTTTCCGGGGCCGGGGCTGCTTTTTTTATCCCCGAACTGTTAGCATTTCCCCCGGCCAAACCCAAGGGCTGATTTTGCGATTCACGCTCTTTGCGCTGTTGTTCCAGCAATGCCCGTCTTTCAGCCGCGCGCCGGGCAAACTCTTCATCCCGCTTGTGAAGCTTTTCCAGCAATTTGACGTCATGCTCCATTTTCAATACCGTCAGATATTGTTCCAGAGAGGCGGTATCCACTTTCGGCGTTATCCTCTCCAGGCGGGCAAGAGAGCCCTCACAGATAATGCCTGCGGCGGGAATATTCTCGTATTTGGCCCCTTTTGTCGGGGCAATCGAAAGACGTGTGTGAGTGATCATTGAAGCAAGGGTCAGGCTGGCATCAATATCGAGCAGGGAATTTTTATCGGATTCGATCGTGCTACGCAGGGACAGGGTTCCATCCTTGATGGTGAATTTTCCGGCAAAGGACGGTAGTGCGAAATCGGCATGGGCAAGATGACGCATAAAACGCTCTTTGAAGGAGCTTTGGTCCTCTGACTGCTTCCATACACCCAGTTGATCATCAACGATGTCGGTGAGCACCGATGACGAAAAGCGGTTGATTTTGCCCTCGGAAATTTTCAACTCTCCCTTGCCATTCATCAGGGCAAACAGTCCGGCCGGACTGATGCCCCGTCCCGAATACTGCGCGAAAACAGAGGCTTTTCCGCCTAGCAGGGGACTGTCGTCGATGATCAGGGGGAGTTTTTCAAGGGAAAAATCGCTGATATTCAGCTTGCCCCTGACAACAGCCAAGGGGGCCGACAGATCAAGGTTGCCGGTCCCGCGCAATCGCCCACCCCACAAACGGCCATCAATATGGCTGACGGTAATCCGGCGTTTGTCGATATCCACCGAGACCTCGCCATTCTCGACCATTATATTATCGGCAAGATAGAGTTTGTCGGCCGTGAGGAGTATTTTCGCTTTTACACCCTGCAACAAATCGGAGGTGAAATGGCGACCGGTGAAAACCGGTCTGTTTTTAGCTTCGACCGGGCCAACCTCTTTTTCCAGACGGCTGGCAAGCTGCAAGGCTGTATCTTCAGGACCGGCGTTGCGAACGGCGCCGGTTGCTGTTGTTCTTTCCAGCAGGGGGGAAAACAGTGCGGGAAGGTGCAGGCGGCTTGTGAGCAGCACAAGGTCAAGTTTTTTGCCACCGGAATTTGCTGTGAGAACAGCCCGGCCTTCAATATCCGAATCGGCGACCTTTCCCGAAATGCCCGTCAGCTCATAGCGTCCGTTTCTCTTGTCAAGAGTGGCGGAAAGGTCGAGGGAGCCGTTGATATTATTGTCGTGGGCATCGATGCCAATGAGCGCCAGTCCGGAAGCGGCGTCCGTAGTTTGCAAACGGGTTGACCCGGTAAATCCGCCCTCATTCTGTTTGCCGCCCCACAAGCCGTTGAGACTCGCCGTGACACGTTTTGAATTGAATTCGAGGCGGCTGTTCAGGCCCATTTCCGGCAGCCCGGCCACGCTGAACCACAGTTTGCCGTGGCCAATCTCGCGGAAATGGGCGAGGTCAATCGGCAGATAGGGCACAAGCTGGATGAGCAGCAGGCGACCATCCTCGTTGTCGATCGTGCCTGTCAGTTCCAGTTGCCGGATGGAACGCCTGGCATTTCGCGAAAACAGATGTTCGCCAAGAATGCGGTTGCGCAGCGATATATGGCTGGAACCGGTGATACCGTTCACCCGGATACGCGCTTCAGTTCCCTTGTCGGAGCCGGTTTGAAGCATGAGGGCCAGCCGAAGCGGTGTCAGGGATGAGATTTGCCTTGGCGACAATGGCGCTGATTTTGCGTCCCTGAACCAGGACAGGACCTGTCCGAGTTCGTCTTTGTCTTCAATATTGACCGTTGCAGCAAGGGTGCCGCCAGGGCTTTTTTCCAGATTGACAATGGAACCGTCGGCTTCGAGCCGAAGGCCCTTTTGCGATTGTACGGAAAGCCGGGTGATTTGCAGACGATGCAGCCCGTAATAAATATCGGCCACAAGGTCGCGGCCATCAAAATCCTCAAAACGCACACGACCGGCATGCAATTGCAGCTTCAGGGCGTTATTGGCCATCAGGTCTGCGAAGCCAAAGAGCTTTTTCTCTTCCTTTTGATCGGTAGCAGGACTTTTTTCCGCTCCGGTTGCTCGCAAGCGCCTGATGATATCGCCAATGATGACAGGGCGGCCAACAAGAGCCGCTGAGTCGATTTCACTGGTTGTCAGGGATATATTGACAAGGCCCCGAGCGGTCCCGGTCGCTTCGTTCCGGGGCGTTTTTTTCGCAGCGTCATAGCTGATGGCGCCGGTGAAGCTGGTGCCGGCAATATCGCCAATAACCTGGTCGAGCGCCCATTGCCCCTTGCCGGAGGTCAGTTTGCCGCGCAGCGTAAACGGGTGCGAGCGTATGGCCGAGACACCCCCTTCGACTTTTGTTCCGGCCGCCCAGTTGACGAGATGGCCAAGGCTTTGCCCCCGGACCAGGCCCCGGCCGGTGAACGGCACATTCTTTTCCTGCCCGTCAAAGCGGCCATCAATTTTGATGATATTGTTGCCCGGCAGCCGGGCAAACAGTTTTTTGACCTGGAGCCCCGCTGTCGATTGTTCGAGATCAATTTTCAGATCCTGTACGAGATCACCATTCAGTTTGATCTGATCAATATTGATATAAAAGCGGCCACTGTCGACCCTTGCCGCCTCGTGGCGCAGACCGGCAAACAGATTGCTGACCGTTTCGGCGACAGTATTGCCGACTTTCAGGCCATCTTTCAGTTGATCAATATCGATCAGGCGGGCATTGAGACTGCCGTCAAGGTCAATCTGACCATGATCCCAGGAAAGGCGTCCCTTGCCGGTCAGCGCCTGTGGCCGGTTTTTGTGAACAATGGTCACGAGAATTTTGTCAAACAGGGCGCCGTGACTGTTGGCGTTTATGGATGTCTTGACCTCAACAGGCTTGGCGCGATTGAGCACCGGCGCAGAGGCTTTGCCGTCTCTGGCGGGCGTTGTTACCGATCTGAAAAAAGGAAAGGCTGCCGAAATCACACCATTCAGTGTCGGGCTGTTTTTCAAATCAATGACAGAGCCGTCAAAAGCATAGCGTTGCCCTCCCTTCGGGGAACGCAGGACTCCCTTGACACGCATCCGGCTCTTGTCATCAATGCTGCCGGTGGAAATGCGCAGGACCTTTTTACCGGTCCCCTCGCCAATCGTGCCATTGAATTTGTAGGGCCCCTTGAGGGAGCCGGCAGAAAAATCGCCGTTGAGGGCATTGAGGACCAGGGCGCGGTTGACGGTGCCGTTTTTTCCGGCGACCCGGGTACTGATTTCCACCTGTCCGTCGTGGATGCTCATGGATTGCAGGGAAATGGCTGTCGGTGTAAAGGGCAGGGTGGCGCTGATGTCGTTATTGCCGGACCAGTTGCTTTGACCGTTTTCGTCAATGGCAAAGCGCAGACGAGGCTGAATGATCTCGATTTCCTGCACCTCGATGACACCGCGCAACAGAGGCGGGGCGGACAGCCACAAACGAAATTTTTTCGCCTTCAGAAGGGCAGGGGTGGCGGATGGCGTGTCTTTCTGCTCCCGGTTTGTCCGGACAGTAATATCTTCCAGTTGCAGATAGGGCGCGGGAAGCAGTCGCAGATTGACATCTCCGGCAACACGCAACTGGCGGCCCAGAAGTTTTGAAGCCTGAAACTCGATTTCGCTTTTATAGCCGTTCCAGTCGATAAAATAGGGAGCGGTCAGAAGGGTTATCAGGGCGACGATCACCAGACCGATCAGGATTTGCAACAGATTATTCACCGATCCCTCCGCTCCCATCCTGTTTGGGGCCCCTTGCTTGCGGCCACAATATCATATTATCCGTTCAATGGCGTTTTTGTTGCGCGGTTTAGCCACTTGCGTTCTTTATCTGTTTGAAGATGGGGGGAAATAAGGCGGCGCACCTGCCTGTGATAGTCGTTCAGCCAGTCGATTTCGGCCCTGTCGAGCATTTCAGGGTCAACAAGATTGAGATCCAGCGGAACCATTGTCAGGGTTTCAAATCCCATCATCGGCCGCTCGCCCCCCTTTGGCGTATCTTCGGCTGTCACCAGAACCAGATTTTCAATCCTGATGCCATATTTGCCGGTTTTGTAATAACCCGGTTCGTTGGAAACGATCATGCCGGGGGCAAAGGGCGTCATGGCCCGTCTTGACAGACCTTGCGGCCCCTCGTGAACACCCAGAAAAGAGCCGACTCCGTGGCCGGTGCCGTGGTCATAGTCGAGGCCCGCCTTCCACAGGGCCATGCGCGCGAAAGCATCAAGGTCGACCCCGCGTGTGCCTTTGGGAAAGCGGCTGCCGGCAATGGCAATGTGGCCCTTGAGAACCAGTGTGAAGTGGCGTCGCATCTGACGGGTTGGCGGACCAATGGCAATGGTGCGGGTAATATCGGTTGTGCCGTCCAGGTATTGTCCCCCCGAGTCCACCAGATAAAGCGATTTCTTGCGCAATTTGCGATTGCTTTGTTCGTCAACACGATAGTGCACGATAGCCCCGTTGGGCCCGGAACCGGATATGGTTTCAAAGCTGATATCCGTGAGTTTTCCGGTTTCACGACGAAAGGCTTCCAGTTTTCGCGCCGCACCGATTTCATCGATACCGGCGTCGATCTGATCTTCAAGCCAGCACAGGAAACGGCAGACAGCCACACCGTCGCGAATATGGGCGGCGCGGGCGCCCGCTCTCTCCACTTTGTTTTTTATGGCTTTTGGAAGGGTGCACGGATCAGGACGATGGATGATTTCCGCTTCTTTTCCGCTCCGCAGAAACTGATCAATATAGCAGGAAGTTCGGGCCGGATCGATCGCCACCTGGCCCTTGCGTGCGGCCACCGCGGAAAGACTTTTTTCAAGCCTGCTCACGGGGGTAATCCTGGCGATTTCGTCAAGCTTTTGCTTTACCTTTGCGGAAAGTTTACCCGGATTGATGATCAGTTCGGGTTTCTTGCGGGCATGCAGGATGGCACAGGACAGGGTGAGGGGCGTGTGGGGAACATCGCGGCCCCTGATATTGAACAGCCAGGCAATGGAGGCGAGGTCGGTCAGCACGAAGGCCGATATTTTTTCCTTTTGCAACTGTTTTTGCAGTGTGGCGATTTTCTCTCCGGCTTTTTGCCCGGCATATTTCAGCGGATGCAGGGAAACAGGCGTTTGCGGTTCGGCGGGGCGGTCTTGCCATATGGCGTCAACCGGGTTCTCTGATGTGGCAACAAAGGTGCATTTGCCCCCGGCTTTTTCGGTGTCCCGGCGCAGTTTTTCAAGTTGCTGCACGGTCAACAGGCGTGGATCATAGCCGATGCGGTCACTGCCGCGGGCCTTGTCGGCGAGCCAGTCTGCCGCGGAATTTTGCGGGACTTGCAAGGGGGTGAAGAGATCGAGGTCCACTTCTTTTGTCACTTGCAGGGTATAACGCCCGTCAATAAAAATGGCCGCCTGCTGTTTCAAAATGACCGCCATTCCGGCCGATCCGGAGAAACCGGTCAACCATAAAAGCCGTTCGTTGCAGGCTGGCAGATATTCGTTCTGAAATTCATCACCGTGGGGAACAAGAAAACCATCCAGCCCCTGTTCTTCAAGAAAGGCGCGAAATTTCATCATCCGGGCGCTGCTTTCGCAGGTTTCCGACTGTCTGGAATAGGATTGATACATGCTTTTTTAATAGTCGTGAAGGAGATGAAGTTCAACACAACAAAATTGTGATCCACGTGGAATATTGTGCCATGCGCCAGGTGCATGGCCGGGATGTGCGCAGACGGCTACCTCAAATACAAATATTCGAATATATTCTGCACAACGAAACATGAAGGATCCTGATGCAGCAGGGTTGCTGTGACAGGGTCTTTCAAATTGGATAAAAGGAAGATCACATGTCTGTTCTCATGCCAGCCGGAAAACTGTTTGATACAAGTGTTGACAACCGTCAGGTCTGTGCCAGGGGATGGCAGGACTATATGATCGAAACCCGCTATTTCCTTGGTGAAGCACGCGTTGACAATGCGTTGAAGGATCTGGGGAACCCGCAACTCAAAAGGCTGGGCCTGACGGAAAGCGAAATGCTGAAGGTCCGCAATGATCAGGCTGATGCTCTTTTGCAGGCGGCCTGATCAATGTTCAGGTTGCTTGCAGAATGAGGGTCATCCATTCGTCCAGCGGCAGCCGTTTTATCCGCTTGAAACCAAAACCGCGATAGCGGGCCTCGATCATGCGGCTTTGCGATTGCAGCAGGCCGGAGAGCACCAGATAGCCGCGTCTTGCCATGTTTTTACGAATGTCCGGCGCCATGACAAGCAGGGGTTCGGCGAGAATATTGGCGATGATCAGATCAAACGGGGCGGTTGAGCGCAAAACGGGGTGATGCAGTCCGTCGGCCTGTACGGTTCGAACCAGAGGCCCGACAGTATTGAGCGCCGCATTTTCATTCGCAATCCTGACACTGACCGGATCAATATCGCTGGCCAATACCGGTCGCTGCAAACTTCTCGCCGCCGCAATCGCCAGCAGCCCCGTACCCGTGCCAAGGTCAAGGATCTGCCTGAATTTCCGGCCGTTCTGCTTTTTGAAAAGAGCGTCAAGGGCCAGCAAACAACCTTTCGTTGTGCCGTGATGGGCCGTACCAAAGGCCTGACCGGCATCAATTTCGATATCACCGGCAAACTGTCGTGCCTGCGCCCGGTCATGATGGCCATAAATGAAAAAGCGTCCGGCCCTTACAGGTTGCAACCCCCTTTGTACCTGCGCCACCCAGTCCTGCGGTTCGATCGGGGTCAGTTCGAGCGGCGGCAAGGCGTGACCGCAGCTTTCCAGCAGCTTTTGAATCGCTGCTTCATCCGGTTCCAGCGGGTAATAGGCGCACAGTTTCCAGATTTGCGGATCATCCGTTTCGTGGATGGAAACGGCTGGTGGTGTTTCGCCGCTTTCTGCCAGCAGGTCGGCCAGTTGCGAGGCGAGGGCGAAAGGCGCGGACAGTTGCAGGCAGAAGGTTGGCCCGGTCCCTTGTGCAGCCCCGGCGCGGCTCAACTTCCATCCTCCAGCGTCTGGTCGTCGTCAACCACATCATCGCTGGCCATCAGGGTCCGCCATTTGCGCTCCAGTATGGCACAGGCCTCGGCGGGTGGACGGGCATAAATGAGATTGTCTTTACCGCGTATAAACATGTGATCGGCATTCAGGCGCCGGAAGGCATCCATGATTTCAAAATCGACAGTGACTTCAAATTCACGGGTCAAAAACTGTTCTATGAGAACATCCAGCTTGCCGTTCTCGGCCAGGTCCCGGTCCTGTGCAGGGTGGCGCAGAAGAAAGAAATAGAGCAGCATTTCCTCTTTTATATCTTCCTCTTCGGCCCGATTGGCCAGCAGGGTAATGGCCGCCCTGTTATTGGCCAGTGAATGGAAAAACAGGCGTTGTGCCAGTTGCATCATATATTTGGTGCGCGTGTTGAAGACACTCATGATCTGGCGAAACAGCAGACCCGCCAGTCCCGCAATGGCCGCCATCAGTCCCATCGGGTTGGCGGCCGCAACAGCAGCAGCTATCTTGCTGACAGCACCGGCAAGGCCTGCGGCTGTGCCCCCTCCGGCCGTGACGCCAAGCTTGATCTTGTCAAACAGACGCAGCTTGATCTGGGTATTGGGAAACATCATTTCGAGGTCTTCGCGGGGAATATTCTTGAACAAACGCAGATATATATATTGGCCCTCGGGGTCATCCGGCAGCCCGCGGCGCTGTTTCGCATTGATTTTCCGTGCTTTTTTTTCGGAAACCCCTTTGCGCTTCATGATTTCGTCAATACGTTTGTCGACGCTTTTCATTTTCAGGAGAACAAAAAGCCGACGGTAGATCGGAA
>JALXEI010000033.1 GCA_027069645.1 Hyphomicrobiales bacterium | reverse complement strand
AATACCGGCGAGAGTCGTCACTGTGCCGGACGTGCCCAGCAAATAGGCCTTTCCATTTTCAAGCTGCTCTGCTATGGCATTTTTTTCCTCGAAATCGGCTAGCAACGACATGACATATTCGACCATTTGTTCGAAAATTTCCGGTGTTACGTCATGACCGCCAAATTTTTCGGCTATGGTCACAACACCGACAGGCAGGGAAGTCCAGCACGAAATACTCGATTGAGCCGTCAAACGATCCCTGAGGCTGTGACGCCCGGCAGAGGACCGATTGCGCAAATCAAGCCAGATCAGTTCTGATGAGCCCCCGCCAATATCAAAAACCAGCGCGCCACTGCTATCGGCTTCAAGGAGCGAGGCACACCCCGTCACCGCCAGTCGGGCCTCCGTTTCCTGGTCTATGATTTCGAGTTCAAGCCCGGTTTTGCAACGAACTCTTTCTATGAATTCGTCGGCATTTTCGGCAATTCGACAGGCCTGTGTGGCGATCAGACGCGATCTGCGTACAGATCGTCTCTGCATCTTTTGCGAACATACAACAAGAGCCTCTATGGTTCTTTGCATTGCCGCTTCGGACAGTCGCCCTGTCGAATCCACCCCTTCCCCCAGCCGGATGATGCGGGAAAAGGCGTCAACAACGACAAAACCGCGACGTGAAGGGCGGGCAACCAGCAAACGACAATTATTCGTTCCCAGGTCAAGCGCCGCATAAATGGGCGGAGATTTCTTTTGCGCCGGTCGCGTTTCCTGCACGCAACGATGACCGCGCACAGCTTGCCTGCCTTTCAGGCTTCTTCGTCTGTTTTGATTGCCGGTTTGTCCGGAGCCGTCTTCCTCGCCGGATGCGGCCTCCGGTTGTGACGCGGTTGGCGAAGGTTCGACAACGGCCTCAAATTCCCTAACCGGCCGCCCTTTATCCCTCGGCCCTGTCACGATCATATCTCCAGCGCCTGGATCCAGGCTGGCAGAAGGCACTTTCCCCCTGCGAGCCAATCCGTCAGGCGTCTTGCCGGATTCGCACTTGCTTACACTTTATCATTTTAATGACAGGCGTAAAGAGCAATATTGCCTAATGAACCGGAACAGGCTAACGAAAAAGCGGTTATAGCTACATCAGCTCCCGATAAAATCCGTTTTTCCTGTTTCCATCAATCATATTCCGTATTCTGATGCACTCCGAAGGACTATAAACATGTCACGTTTTGTCAAAAAAAGCGGAAAATCGGCTCCAAAACGCCATTCAGGTAAAAAAACAGGGCATGGCTCGCACCATCATGACTGGCTTTATGGCCGCCATGCCGTTCGTGCCGCGCTTGAAAACCCCCGTCGGCACATTGAGACATTGCACGTTACCAGCAATACAATTGATGAATTCACGTCTCTTGCAGCCCGCCACAAACTCAAACCTGTCCGTTCAACGACGGCACAAATCAGCGCCCTGCTTCCGCCAGGTGCCGTCCATCAGGGCATTGCTGCAAAGGTGCGCCCGCTTGCGGAAGTCAACATCCGGGACCTGCCGGACAACAAACCCGTGCTTGTTCTCGATCAGGTGACCGACCCGCACAATGTTGGCGCTATTCTGCGTTCTGCCGCTGTATTCAATGCCTCCGCAATCATCATGACAAGACGCAACAGTCCGCCATTGACAGGCGTCCTTGCCAAATCCGCCTGCGGTGCCCTCGAATTTGTCGCTGTTATCCTGACCGGGAACCTTTCCCGTGCCCTCAGCGAGCTTGGCGAAGCGGGCTTCTGGATCATGGGCCTTGCCGGAGAAGCAACCGATGCCCTTGAAATCCGCATCAACGAAGTGCCCACAAAACGACCGGTGGCCCTGGTTCTCGGAGCCGAGGACAAGGGGATGAGACGCCTGACGATTGAACGGTGTGATGAAGTCTGCCACATAACAACGCGCGGACAGCTGGCTTCCCTCAATGTCTCAAACGCGGCGGCAATAGCGCTTCACACACTTTCCCAACGCGACAGACAGGATCGGTAATTTTCGTTCCGTGCCCAACTATTTCACAGCACTGGTTGTCCGTGGACCGCCTGTCCGTCCCAGGCGTTGACGGAAGGCTTTGACAAAGGCTTCCACAGTATCAATATCAGCAATATCTCTTGCCAGACGATCGATTGTCCGGGCTCCCGATTTGACCGGGTCGGTTATCATGGCAAAAGCTTCCGCATCTGCCCCGCCAGCCATTTTTTTCGCATATTTTTCCCGCAAGCGCTCAACACCGGTCTGGTCACTGCCAAGAGCATAGGAGATTGCCGCGCGTAAAACCTGCACCTGCTCCTTGCCGGACAACGCTCCAGGCTGTTGCCAGCGATTGGCCAGCAGTTTTTCATATTCTTCGCCGGCCTTTGCCCATTTTCGGGCATTCCACAGGGCCAGAGCTCTGATTTCTCCTGCATCCTTGCTCTCATCTTCGGCCAATAGTTCGATCGCCGGTCCGGAGCGCCCGAGTTCGGCATAGGCACGTGCTTCCAGCAATCTGCGCGCCTGACGAACCTGATGAGGCAGGCGGGGCTGACGGGTTCGCAGTAGCGTTTTCAGGGCCCGCCGGGGATGATGCTGCAAGAGGTGAACCATAGCAAGGCGTATGGCAACCTGCGCTCTGCCAGCGCCTTTCAGTCGGCGATTGACCTGATGCTCCAGCAATTCGACCGCCTTGTCGAGCAAATCCACATCGATCAAACGGTCAGCAAGCCGGCGAATCATTTCATCGCCCAAACGGCCGGGAGGTGTCAGATATTTATGATCATAGAACAATGCCAGGGCCTTGACCGGGGGGAGTTCGGAAGCCTTGTCGTGTAAAAACAGTTCTTCAAATTTTGTTTTCATACGATCCTGCAACGAAAGCGCCAGTTCCGCGCGCGGATAGGCCTGCACTGCCGTTTTCATCAGCTTGAAGGCATCGTCATATCGCCCCTTTTCAATATAGAGATCGGCGAGCCTGTGCAAAACCTGCAACTCGACCTCGTCGCCCCGCCATACAATGGAAAGGCGTTCCAGTATATCAACACCGGTGGCGGTTTTGATATTTCCGGTTCGCAGCCGCAAATCTGTCAAATGATATACGGCACGTGCTGTGACCGGTCTTATATTGGCGGCCGTTGCATCAGCATAGAGTTGCAGGGCTTCACGCGTCCTGTTCTGCAATTCCATAATGCGCCCCTCAAGAAACATGGACATGGCGACCTGCATCGGCGTACTGCCTGTTTCCGGCATTTTATCAAGAGCAATCCCGGCGAGTAACGGGTTGCCCTGCTCAATGGCAACATCGGCTTCCGCCAGACGAAATGCCGCCTGACGACGCGCGAGATAGTTGCCAATAACCGGCTCCCCCCGTTTGAATTCCGTCAGAGCATGCTTGAATTTTCTTTGCCTGTAATCCGAAAATCCTCGCCAAAGGGAAGCGTGGGGATTGTCTTCAAGGTCATTGCTCCCCAGATCTTCGCGTGCTTCCTTGTATCGGCGCAACATTACCCTTGCCATACCACGCAACAAACGAAAAACCGGATCTGTGGTCAGTTCGACATTCTCTGAAGCAAGAATATCGAGCATCCCCAGTCCCTCGGGTGCGAAGCCACGCGACAACCAGTGGCGTGCCAGTTCCATTCTCGCCCGTCGACGCGGGCGGCCCCGTCGCGAAGCAATCGCTCTTTCCAGTTCCAGAGTCCGCCTGACAAAACCGTCTATTGTTCTGGTCTGCGGATCATTGAATTTCAGTTTGCGGGCCAGTGTGCGACGTTTGTTGAGCGGTTTTGACCTTTGCATCCCGGCAGCCGCCGAACCACCCGACAGCTTGAGACCGCCCTGTCCACCAATAACGATCTCCTGATGCTTCCGGCCTATACGCAAATCATCTGCAAGAGGTCGCACGACAACACCATGAATCGTCCTGAACAACTGAAACTCAACATGTTCATGGACTTTCCTGATATTTCGAGCCGGTCCGACTGTCGTAAAGACCAGCAAATCATCTCCGCTATCGGAATCCCTGATCTGATGCATGCGCCCCGCCCCGCTCAACGGAATGAACACTTCCTCAAGGCCGGATTTCCCGGTTTTCTTATAGGGTATTATTTTTGTCGAGCTGCCGGTCACCAGATCACCAATACTGATATTCCATAATTTATTCTGGCGAGAGACCGAAGTCAGCCACGGACCGGACAAATGAAATTCAAACATCTGGCTGCGATCCAGGCGCTGGTGACGAATACTGTTGACAATCCCCCCGAGTTTTGGCTGCAAATCCGTGATATCCATTTTTTCGGTACTGTCAAACAGGATCCGTAAAACATCATTTCGCTGAAAAATTGCCGCTGGCACTTCTTTTTTCAGAAACGGAAATTGTAACTGCACACTGTTTTCATTGCGGGTAACAACGATTCGGCCGGAGTGAGAGATATCTCGTCCGTTCCCGACCTCGGCCTTTTTATGAACCGGTTGTGATGCCGGTTGAGAAACCGGATCAAATGAACCACGTGTAACCGCTTTGCCCTGTCCCTGTTTCCCGAGCGGAGTTTTACGGGAAACCGTCACGGCTTCTTTTTGCTTTCTCCCGCCAGTTGCCAGGTTAGGCAACGGCTTCGATAACACCTCTGCTGCCGTTTTGGTATGGTGCTTCTTCTGATTGCCCGGATCGGCATTCAATTTCGTAACTGATACCACCGACTTGCGCTGTTGCTGTTTCCTCACTGTTTTTCGTATGGAGCGAACAGGAAGCGGAGGAAAAGTATTCCTCTTTTGACCTGGCCTTATCTCTGGCCGCGCCATCGGGAAACGGCCATTTTTTTTGCGGATCTCGACTTTGGTGTCGATGGAGGGAAGTATAATTTCCTCGCTTCGCTTCTGCACGGTGTCCGGAAGTTGTTTTTGCGCGTTATAGAGTTTTCTTTCCAGACTCGTCATTCTGCGAGGTCGGGCAAGCGTCAAATCGACAACATAGTTATTGCCCTCGCGAAATGCCCTGACCCTGGTTCCTCTGGTGACCTGCATCACGATCTTCAGGCTGTTTTTATTCAACTCGTAATGAACAGCCTTCAGGTTTTCCGGCGGATTGATTTTCAAATGGGCCAGATCCGGCCTTGCGTGCCCCCCGAACAATATCGTCACGACATCACCATCACGTGTCGTGCGGGCGGTCACAAAACGATTCCAGTGAAAGGAGATACGGTTGAAAGTGGGTTGTCGCGCCTCGTGCACCTCGACAAACAGCGGATCGCGTTGCAGAGCTTCCTGGCGCGCTCTTTCCGCTGCTGCGAGGCGTGCTTTTTCCGCTTCCCTCGCGAGTTTTTCAACAATATCGCGCGGGATACCGGGCAACCGTCCTTTCCAGCCCTTTGAAAGGAAGTCAACGATCAGATAATTCCCGGCCCGCATCACATTGACCTTGTAATCGCGGCTCATGGCAAATCGCAGACCGTAACCGTCGGGATCACGCCGCGCAATCGTTACATATTGACCGATTTTGAGCGCAACCGGCTGGAGATCGACGCGTACAGGTTCCCTGAATTTAAGAATGAAAACGGTGGAAACGGATTTCGTCGAGTATTTCGGCAAGCGATCAAATGAAAAGACCAGCCGGGCAAATCCTTTCCCGGAACGTACATCAAGCGCAGCCTCGCGACCGGCAGCACGAACATCGGAGACGGTGAGAACAAATACAACCACTGCCAGCAAAGCATTCGATATGCCCCTGGTGTATTTCAGGCAGGAATTCATCAGATTCACCACCTCCTTAAGGGGAATGCCATGCTTCTCTACTCCCTGGTATTCAACCCGGTGCACGATCGATTTGACACTCCGTGCAAAACCGAATCAGCGCAATAGTAGCGCGATTGCAGTTGGTAGCAAGTTAACATGACGTTGCCCCTCGGAAACAGACACCGGTCGTACCCCGTTATATTCATCCGGGAACGAAACCCCTGAAAGGCCCTCCCCTTATTGCCCTTCAATCCCGGGCAATTCATTCAAACTGTTTTCCGTGATCTTTTTTCGGGTCTCCCCGGCAAGGGCAATGGTAATCTCACGGGCTTTCGAGGGAGACATCGCAGCCAGTATGGCGGACATGGTCTGCGGCTTCATGTTTTGAATAATGCCGAGCAATACGTTTTTGTCCAGTTCGTTAAAGATCAGCGCCGCCCCCTTTGGTTTCATGGCTGAATACATTTTAACAAGTTGATCAAACTGCTTTTTTTTCTGCTCTTTCTGTCGTTTTGCAAAGCGCTGTATTTTTTCCTCCAGGCCTTTCAGCATCACAATACGTTCATCAATGCGTTTGCGAGCTGCCTTGATCAAACTGGCACGCATATCCAGTTCCTGCTCACGCCTGTCCAGTTCCTTGCGACGTTTTGAAAGGCTGGTCAGCAGGGAAATTTCAGCCCTGGAGCGGTGATCATCCTTGAGAATGCTGGCAATATCACGTGGAACCTTGCGTTTTTTGCCGGTGGATTTTTCTGCCGGGTTTCCCTTGTCACCGGGGTTCGTGGCTTCTTTTGCGCCATTTCCCGAGGTTTTTTTTTCCTTGTTCGCCGTCTTGTCCGCAACCGCATTTGCACCGCTGTCAGCTTTGGCCAGTGTCTGACGTGTTCCTGTCAGCATAACATCTTCCCCGACCATCATACCAGCCAGCTTCAATGCGAGAAGCGCAAACGCCGCCAGTGCGACAAGTGGCAAAAAACGGATCGGCTTCATCGTACGAGACCTCCCCCGCCCGCCACTGTTCTGCCGGCAGGCCCGTTCACGGACAGCGCTTCTTCCATCTCAAGATCATCAAAACCGGGCATCGATTTTCGCAATTCATCGATACCAGGAGACAATGATGCTTCCACTTCAGGGGCGAACAGCTCATCCTGACTGACAAGCTGTTTTTGTGCACGGGTGGTCAGAACGATCAGCCTGTTCATAACCTGTCCGGCCTGCTCGATTTCCCCCTTCAACAGCCGGCTCATATTGCGCCCTCTGTCGATCTCGCCGGCAAGTTCCGCTCCTGTATCATGAACCGTTGTCCGCAAGCCCTGAATGGCCTTGTCTGCATTGGTTGTTGCAATTGAAAGCTCGCGGATAAAATTGTGCATACCCTGCTGTTCGCTGCGCAATCGCTCAAGCTTTTTGTTGACGCTGATACAGTAAAATATTGTTGCAAGGAGAAGCACCGAAACGAGTCCTTCAACAACCAGTCCAAGAGAACCTTCGATCATGATATTTTCCCCGACTCTGTTCTGCTTCATTTTCTGTATTGCCAAACTATGAGGGGAGTCGCCGGATATCGCAAGCAGCTCCCTCTTCATCACCCGACAATCTGTCACTCACCCGGTTGTGTCGTGTTTTCCTGTTTCACGGCAATCTTTCGATCAAGTCGTACGGCAACACTGTTGCCTTTACTCCCCATCAGTCCCTGGGCCAGTTCAATCCCCCCGCTCCTGATACTGATCGGGTCGGCAGGAATCTGATCAAGCATGATCGTATCACCAACTTCCAGCTTCATCAGACGTTGCAGCGGAATGGTCATCTCGGACAAAATCGCATCTATGGGGAGTTTCGTCTTCCAGATTTCATGGGCGAGATGATCTTCCCAGATCGCATCATTGCCGAATTTTTCGCCCATAAAACCCTGCAAAAGCAGTTCCCTGATCGGTTCGAGTGTCGACAGGGGCAAGACGACCTCGATCCGCCCGCCCCGATCTTCCATATCGATCCGCAGTTCGACTCTGATGGCCGCATTTGATTCCCTTGCGATCGTTGCAAAGCGCGGGTTGGTCTCCAGACGATCCAGTGTAAATGTCACGGGAGACAGGGGACGAAAAGCATTTTCAGCGTCTTCCAGAATAACTTCTATCATGCGCTTGACGAGATTTGTTTCGATTGTCGTATAGGGGCGCCCTTCGATACGTATGGCATCAGACCCCCGCCCCCCGAGCAGAACATCGACGATCGAGTAAATCAGATTTGATTCCACCGTGACCATGCCGAAATTATCCCATTCCTTCGCATGAAAGACGGCAAGCATGGCCGGCAATGGAATGGAATTCATATATTCGCCAAAACGGATCGTTGTTATCGAATCAAGTGTCACCTCGACATTGTCAAAGGTAAAATTGCGCAGGCTTGTGGTCAGTAGCCTGACCAGACGGTCGAACACGATCTCCAGCATCGGCAGTCGTTCATAGGAAACGATACCGGAATTGACAATGGCCCGGATACCACTTGTTTCACCATCGCTGCCATCGCTGAGCTGAAACCCCAGAAGGCTGTCGATTTCCCCCTGTGACAGCAATCTGGCAGCGCGCTCGCTTTCCCCTTCATCAAGACCACCGTCGACCATCGCGGCCCATTGCGCGGCAACATCACCTCCACCGGAACCGGCATCATCCGCATCAGCAAGCCCGAGCCCGGCCCCCCATGCAGCGGCAAGATCATCCTGCCCCCCTTCACCGCCCTCGCCGGTCGCGTCAGCCCCCCCG
>JALXEI010000032.1 GCA_027069645.1 Hyphomicrobiales bacterium | reverse complement strand
GAACCCGTCGCTGTCGAAGTGGAGGAGGCATCGTCTGCCCCCGCCGCCGTTGCGGAAACGCCGCAGACGGCAGAGGTTGAAGTGCCGGTTGCCACGTCAATGGTTCTTCCTGAAGTAACGGCAATACCGGAGGTTGAACCGGTGCCAGAGGTTGCGACGAATGCGGAAGGTTCTCATGCGGCCACCGTTGAACCGGTGGCACAAACGTCCGGTGAAGATCCCGAGTCTTTTGATGCCGATCTTACGGCCCGGCTGGAAGCTGTGCGGGCCATGTTGCAAGGATCTGCATGACCGGTTTTTCCGGGAAATATTTTTGATCAGAAAAATCCCGCCGACTCGAAAGTCAGCGGGTTTTTTTTATCTGCCAACCGGCAAACAGAATGTTCTGGCTCGTAATATGAAGATAATAGCTCTAGCGAATAGTTTTGACGGATTTCATCATGAAAGCCGGTACATGATCACCCATTCCGATAACAGCATCTTTTCCCTGGCGTTTTTTGTTGCGGCCCTTGTCCGCACCACGGTTGCCACCGGATGAGGTTTTTCGGGTGCTGCGTTCCCTTGAAGGTTTGCTTTTTGCTGCCTTTTCCCTGTCGGGATTATTTTCGGAACCCCCGGTTTTCGAATGGCGCGCTGAAGCCGTTTGCTGACCTTCGGCCTCGGAATCGCTTCGGCTTTTCTTTTGTGTCCTGGAACTGCCTGTTCGACGGCGGTCCCTGTTATTGCTGCGTTGATCAGCATCAGGGACTTCGTCAATCCATACAGGATCGCTTATCCGGCATAAATCAAGGATGGCTTTAAGATCATCCTGGTCGGCTGATGTGATCAGTGAGATGGCACAGCCCTTTTTCCCGGCGCGGCCTGTTCGCCCGATCCGGTGCACATAGTCCTCGGCGTGCCGGGGGATATCGAAGTTAAAGACATGAGAGACATCAGGAATATCAAGCCCGCGTGCCGCGACATCGCTTGCGCACAGCAGTTTGATTTTATCATCCTTGAATGCTGCCAGCGTTTCCATGCGCGCATGCTGGTCCATATCGCCGTGCAGGGCGCCCGCACTGAAACCGTGTTTGACGAGTGAGCGTTGCAAGATGCCCACATCGCGCTTGCGGTTACAAAAGATGATGGCGTTACTGACATTTTCGGAAAGGATCAGTTGCCGCAGAACTTCGCGTTTTTCAGAAGGAGGCTTGCCGGAAACCGTCTTGAACTTCTGGGTAATTGTTTTGGCGGTCGAGGAGGGGCGGGCGACTTCTATGCGTACAGGATTATGAAGAAATTCGCGAACCAGTTTCTGAATAACCGGCGGCATGGTTGCAGAGAAAAACAGGGTCTGGCGAGTAAAGGGCAGGGACTTGATGATCGTTTCAATGTCGGGAATAAAGCCCATATCGAGCATGCGGTCGGCTTCGTCAATGACCAGTATTTCAATGGCATTCAGCATCAGCTTGCCGCGTTGCATGTGATCCATCAGGCGGCCGGGCGTGGCGATCAGCACATCGGCACCGCGATCAATGATGCCGGATTGCTTGTCAAATGAGACCCCGCCAATAAGCAGCGCCATTGACAGTTTGTGATTGGCGCCAAGCGTTTCAAAATTTTCGGCGACCTGCGCGGCCAGTTCCCGTGTCGGGGCCAGAATGAGTGAACGCGGCATGCGGGCACGGGGACGCCCTTTTTCAAGCCGGGCAATCATTGGCAAAACAAAGGCTCCGGTCTTGCCGGTGCCGGTCTGGGCTATGCCAAGGACATCGCGTCCTTCAAGGGCAGCCGGAATGGCCTTTTCCTGAATGGGGGTTGCATCGGTGTAACCGGCTGCCTCAATGGCGTTTAATAAAGGATCGCTCAGAGCGAGCTTGGTAAATTTCATACTTGCGCTTTGCCAGACCTGATTTTGTGTTACAGGCGAATTCAACAGTATCGGGGATTCGCCGGGGCCACAAGCATTGCGGCTCTCTTGCTTTCGTGAATGTAGACAGGGGCTCTGGCTGTGTCAAATGATTGACGCCAAAGGTGACAAAATAGCACCTGTGGTGTCTTTTTTTCGGATCATTTTGACCGGTGTGCAGAAAATCGCCGGTCTATTTTGCCGGAACATATTTCCCGGGTGCCGTTGCTTTCACCGAAATGGATACATCCTTGTCTTTTTCCTCGTCATAGGAGGTGACAAGGAGTGTCATTTCATTGTCTTTCAGGGTGTCCATTGCCAGAAATGCGTTCCGGAGCTGCTTTTCGTTAAATTCCTTGACGCTGACAGTTTTGACGATTTTCGAGTTTTTGCTGCCATCATTGGCAATCCACTGGATAAAGACTTCCGCCTTGCGTGCGGGCCGTTTGTCGCTGTTATTGTCCATTGGTTTTCCATCGGATGCCTTGCTCAACAGGTCCGATTTTGCGGTATCGGCTTTTGAAAGCACAACAACAGCGCGATATACACCGCCAATATTCCCGTTTTTCCAGCTGCCACCGGTCACAATTTCGGGGATCTGGGCGGGCAGGGCATTGGCAACATCACT
>JALXEI010000031.1 GCA_027069645.1 Hyphomicrobiales bacterium | reverse complement strand
CGGCGACTGGTGAGGTTCCTGGCTGATGTCAAGGCCGGTTGCAGAACATTCAGCCCCTCGATAATCAGAATGTCCGGGCGACTCACGGTAACGGTTTCACCGGGCAGAACATCATAGGTAAAATGTGAATAGACCGGGGCCCTGACTTCCTTGCAACCGGCCTTGACATCAGCCAGGAACCTCACCAGTCGCCGCGCGTCATAGCTTTCGGGGAAGCCCTTGCGTTTCATCAGACCGCGACTTTCCAGCACGGCATTGGGCCATAAAAAACCGTCGGTGGGAACGAGGGCCACGCTTTTATGGTCGTCCCACCTGGCCAGAAGGGCGCGCAGAATCCGGGCCATCGTACTTTTGCCAACCGCAACCGATCCGGCCATGCCGATGATAAAGGGGGGTTTGGGATCGCTTTTGGCGAGAAACAGATTGGTTTCGCGATGCAGGGTTTCGGCGGCAACGGCATGCAGATTAATCAGACGGGCGAGGGGCAAATAGACTTCCTTGACCTCGCGAACCGAGACCGGTTCAAGCATCCCGGTCAGCAATTCAACATCGGTTTTGCTGAGCGGCATGGGCGCTTCGGCCCGCAGTTTTGACCAGTCCCTGCGGGTAAAGCTGCGCCACGACGCGTTGGCAGAACGTCCCGCTCCCTGCAAGGGCGGTTTTTCTTCCGGCTGTTTGTCCGGATTGTTCATCGCAAAGGCTCCGATTGTCAGGTGCGCGCGGCCTTTTCGCTCAATCCGGAAACACCCTCGCGTTTTTCGAGTTGCTCAAGCACCCTGTCAAAGCTGACCATGCGTGATTCAAGCAGTACCAGTAAATGATAGAGCAGATCGGCGGCCTCGTTTTCAAGGTCTTCATCGGGCTGTACGAGGGCAGCGATAATGGTTTCCGTTGCTTCTTCCCCAAGCTTTCGGGCGCATTTCTCCGGGCCTGCATCAAGAAGCTGGCGGGTATAGGACTGATCGCCCGATGCCTTGCGGCGCTGTTTGATTGTCGCGGCGAGTTTATGAAGGGTATCGGCGCTCATCCATGAGGTCCTTTGCCTGTATTTTTCAAGCTGCGACCATAAACGAACAAGGGGTCTTCCGGCAAGAAAATAAGCATCTCTACGGTTTTCTCAGGCCGGTTTTCCGGCGCTGGCCAGATAGTTGACATCCATGTCAGGTCCGGTGTGCCAGCGCCCGGTGAGCGGATTGTAACTCATGCCGGTCATGGCTATATCGGCGAGCCCGGCATCAAGCAGGGCCTTTTCCAGTTCGTTTGGAGTGACAAAACGCTGCCATTGATGGGTGCCTGTTGGCAGCCAGCGCATGATATATTCGGCGCCAATGATGGCAAGGCCATATGATTTCATGGTGCGGTTGAGAGTGGAGGCGAGCATCAGAGCGCCGGGTTTGAGCAATGCGCTGCAAATTTTCAAAAAGGCCGGAACATCGGGAACATGTTCGATGACTTCCATGTTAACGACAATATCAAACTGTTCCCCGGCCTCGACAAGCTGTTCGGCGCGGGTGGCGCGATAGTCGATCTCAAGTCCCATCTCTGCGGCGTGCGCCCGGGCGGCGGCTATGGTTTTTTGGGCCGGATCAATGCCTGTGACCCTGGCGCCAAGACGGGCCAGAGGTTCGCACAACAGACCGCCGCCACAACCGATATCCAGCAGTTCCAGCCCCTCAAGCGGTCTGGCAGCCTGGCTGTCACGGTTATAATGACGGCAGATTTCATCGCGGATGAACCGAAGGCGTACCGGATTGAGCTGATGCAGCGGGCGAAACTTGCCCAGCGGATCCCACCATTCATCGGCAATGCGCGAAAAACGCTCGATTTCTTCCGGGTCGAGGGTGTTGTCGGGGCCCTTTTCGGGCAGCGGTTCAGCCTGTAAATCTGTCATGAAGCTATTTGGCCTGTGTTATGCATATTCTGTCAAGATATCTTTGTTGCAGGCCCGCAACTTTGTGGGTATGAACGGGTCCTGAAAGAGTAGCTATTGGCAGAAAGAACCGACTATGGCCGTGCTGGTGATGAAATTTGGTGGCACCTCCGTGAAGGATGTGGCGCATATAAAAAATGTCGCGCAACATGTGGCCCGCGAGGTGCGGGCCGGGCATCAATGTGCCGTTGTGGTCTCGGCAATGGCTGGCAGGACCAATGAGCTGGTGGGTTTTGTCAACGAGGCCGGGGGTGACCATCACTCGGCGGAATATGATGCTGTGGTGGCCAGCGGTGAGCAGGTGACATCGGGGTTGCTGGCCATTGTTCTCAATAAAATGGGGATTCCGGCCCGTTCCTGGCAGGGCTGGCAGATCCCGATGCGGACCAGCGATGCGCATGGCAAGGCCCGGATAACCGATATCGGCGCCGAAAATCTGCAAAACAGCATGAAAAACGGAACGGTTGCCGTGATTGCCGGGTTTCAGGGTGTGGCCGGAGATGGTATGATTGCCACACTGGGTCGTGGCGGTTCGGATACCAGTGCCGTGGCCATTGCTGCTGCGCTGAAAGCAGATCGTTGCGATA
>JALXEI010000030.1 GCA_027069645.1 Hyphomicrobiales bacterium | reverse complement strand
GAAATACAAACGAAAATCTTTGTTTGTTGACGGGATTTTCTGAAAATCCTTATCCATTATTCGGGTTTTGTATTCCCGAAATGCAAAGAAGTTGATGTACGGTTCGCTTCCCGGACAAGCGACAAGCGCTGATCCGGGATCCTGTGTGTTGGGAATATGCTTTTTTTCGCGCGATTGTTCTGTGGCGCATGGCCTTTTGACATTTTTCGTTTTTCCGGCCAGGATTTCGGTGATCGTATCAGGCGGATGAATCGCTTTTGCGACAAACATCTCCCGCAACCTGACAGCCAGGTGACCGAACACGGACCGTAACGGAATGAGCCGCAGAAAATCCTCTTCACGAAAAAAGACAGGCCCCGCGAGGACCTCGCAGGAATTGTCGGCAAAGGCCGGGAGGTCGTTGCCAGAGCACATCAGCAGGGAGGATATGGCGCTCTGGGCAGAGGTCACCAGGAGTTTGACGCCGCTCAAATCCAGGCCCGACCGATTGCATTTTGGCCCCCTGCTGGATGAAAAACCCGCTCGGGTGCCACAGGGAACAAAGGCGCCGGGCAGGGATGGTTCCGGTGGGAAAACCGGAGACAGCGGGAAACGGGACCGCCCGAAGGCCACAAATGTGCGTGCGAGGAACAAGGTTCAAAATCCTTCAGGTTTGACGGATCGCCCGGCGCAAGGGAGCTTTTCGCGCCGCGAAATGCGCCGGATTGACAGGGGGCAGCAGCCCGTTGAAGCTCGTCTCGATCTGCATGGCATGGTTCAGGCGACGGCTCATGTGGCCCTGCGCGGATTTATCGAGCGCTGCCGCAATAATGGTTTGCGACATGTGCTGGTGATTACCGGCAAGGGGCGCTCGGGGCAGGGTGAGGATATGTTTTTCGGGGAAGCCGAAAGGGGCGTTCTGCGCCGTATGGTGCCTTTGTGGCTGGGGGAAGCGGATATTTGCAAACATATTGCCGGATTCAGCGAGGCGCCGCGGCGGCTGGGGGGAGAAGGTGCGCTTTATATAAGATTGCGCCGAAAAAACAGGACATAAACAATTCCGTTCACACGAAAGCGTGATGTTATTTTATTGTACAATATCGCCCGGATGTATTTTCCTGTAGACTGTCGGGACAGGGATTGACCGGAATAATCCGATAGCAGCCCTCCGGTTGTGCCTTTGCAAGGTGCATCCATTTGTGAGCAAAACCATTGAGGAGAACGAAATGAGCAAGAAACTGGCCTCCGCGGCCCTTGTCGCCGGTGCCGTGGCGACAGCACTGACCATGACGCCCCCTGGCGCAACCGATGCCAGTGCCGAGGCAAAGGTCAAATGTTACGGTGTTGCACTGGCGGGAAAGAATGACTGTGCCGCGGGGCCGGGAACAAGTTGTGCCGGAACCTCGAAGGTCGATTATCAGGGCAATGCCTGGAAACTGGTTCCCAAGGGCACCTGCACAACGATGAAACTGCCTGGCGACCGCAAGGGCAGTCTGGAACCGCTGAAACGCGATATTCCCGGCTAGGCCGTAGAGGCGGCTTGTGAAGGCCCCGGGAAGGCCTGAAAGAATAAATGGAATGCCGTTTCCAATGTTACGGCATTCCCCGCAGGATTTACGGATTTTCGGCGAGAAAGCCCCGTTTGTGATATGCCAGTAGACAGTGAGCCAGGTCCATTTGCAGAAAAATTGCCCTGTCGGGTCGGTGTTGGCCTGAAAGCGCAGCATTATCAGACCATTCTGGAGCAGCGTCCCTCACTCGGCTGGTTTGAGGTTCATGCTGAAAACTATATGGGGGCGGGAGGCCCGCCTCATAAATATCTCACCGCTATTCGTGAACATTATCCGCTTTCCGTGCATGGGGTTGGTCTTTCGATCGGCGGTGCCGACCCGCTTGACAGGCGCCATCTGGCGCGCCTGAAAGGCGTTATTGATCGCTATCAGCCGCAAAGCTTTTCAGAGCATCTCGCCTGGTCAAGTCATCAGGGACGCTGTTTTAACGATCTGCTGGCCCTTCCCTATACAGACGAGACCTTGCAGATTGTTTGTGATCATGTCGATGAAGTGCAGAATTTTCTCGGACGTTCCATGCTGCTGGAAAATCCGGCCACCTATATCCGCTTTGAAAACAGCACTATTGACGAAATTGATTTCCTGACAGAAGTGGTGCGCGCGACGGGCTGCGGCCTGTTGCTGGATGTCAATAATGTTTTTGTGTCGTGTGTCAATCACAATGCCGATGCGCGAAACTATATCAGGCGCTTTCCCCATCAATATGTGGGGGAAATCCACCTGGCCGGGCACGCCGGTGATGTCGATGATGCGGGAGAGCTCCTTCTCATCGATGCCCATGACCGGCCCGTCTGTGACGAGGTTCTCGATCTTTACGATCTGGCGCTGAACTGTGGCGGCGCTGTCCCAACCCTGATTGAACGGGACAACAATATCCCGCCGTTTGATGTGTTGCTGGATGAAGCCGTAAGGGTCGAAAAACAGCTTGCACCCTTTGTCGACCGGCAGAGCGATGTCTCCCGGCTGGCAGGGAAGGGGTGTATGGCATGAGCTGGGCCCGTCAACAGACACGGTTTGCCAAAGCGCTGTCAGGGCCGGACCTTGAGGTGCCGGATTTCGTCTGCAAGACCGCGGGGGGCCCCTCGCAGCAACGCCTTAATGTTTATCGCAACAATATCATGGTCTCGCTGGTCGAGGCGATGCTGGACAGCTATCCGGTGGTCACACAGCTGACGGGAGAGGAATTTGCCACGGCGATGGCGCGGGTTTATGTTGGTGAAAATCCGCCGACCTCGCCGGTATTGTTCGAATATGGCGGCGATTTCGGAGATTTCATCGAAAATTTCGCTCCGGCCGCCTCGCTGCCCTTTCTTTCTGATGTGGCGCGGCTTGAAAGCGCATGGCTGACCGCCTTTCACAGCGCCGATTGCCAGCCATTGGGGATAGAGGGTCTCGGGGAATATCACGAGGATGCCCCTGGCGGTTTGCGGTTCTCCTTTTGCCCTTCGGTGCATCTGTTGCGCTCGCCTTATCCCGTGGTCTCCATCTGGTCGGCGCATCAGGGTGATGAAATCGACGAGGTGCTTCTGGCAAAGGCCGAAGGGGAGGAATATGCGCTGGTCAATCGCCCCCGTGCGGATGTTGTTGTCCGAAGCCTGACACGGGCGACATTCGCCTTTTTTACGACCTTGCAGGCCGGTCATACGCTGGCCACGGCCATCGACAAGGGCAATTGCTGCCATGATTTCGATCCGGCTGCCGCTATCAGTGCTCTTTTTGAAGCCGGGGTTGTGGCCGAAATTAAAGAATAGCGGGTTAACAAGGGAAGGGAAGTGTTATGGGGTTTTTGTGTCGTCTCTATTCGGGGCTGTCTGGCATGATCGAAAAAATGGCCGGGGACTGGTTCCTCGGTCTTGCGGCCCGTCTGGTGTTCGCCAGTGTGCTGCTGGGCTATTTTTTCAATTCCGCCATGACCAAGTTTGGCAGTGGTTTTCCCGGTCTGTTTGTCCCGCAGGACGGGGCCTATATACAGATTCTGCCGACGATAATGGAAGGTGTCGGCTATGACAGCTCGCAGATCGGCTTTTTTCCCTGGGGGCTGATTGTCTGGGCGGGCAGTTATGCGGAGTTGTTGTTGCCGCTGGCTGTCATTGCCGGTCTGCTTACCCGGCTTTCGGCGCTGGGCATGATGGGCTTTATCATGGTGCAGACTTTTGTCGATATCAATTTTCATCACATGGCGGCAAAGGATATCGGCTTGCCGTTTGACCGCATTCAGGACAGTATTGTCGCTGACCAGCGCCTGCTCTGGCTGTTTCCCCTGCTGTATCTGGTCATCCGCGGCGCCGGTACGATTTCCCTCGATCAGCTGATTTTTCGCAAATGCGGGTAACAGGACGTCAACAGTCACATTTTTTTTCATATTTGCACCAGGATTGTTGACTAGACCGGTGTTCATCGACCAGGCTGAAAGTCCCGGCTTGCCGGTGTTCCCGCTTCGGGTCTGATCCGGAGCCCTTCTCACAATTCAAACGGATGCATGTGTAATGACAGACCAGATACAAACCGTCGTCGCCAGGGAAATGATCGTCGAGGGCGAAATCAGGGCCGGAGACAGCCGCATTGATGTTTACGGGATGGTCAATGGCCAGCTTGATGTCGGCAATCTGGTTATACATGAAGGCGGCAAGGTGATCGGCACAACAAGAGCGAAAAACATAGAGGCCAACGGTTTGTTGCAGGGCGAGGTCATGGTTCGGGAACTACTGGATATAAAGGCAACAGGGGCGGTACACGGAAAGGTCATGTATGGTGCCCTTGCAATGGCAGAAGGGGGCGAACTGTCAGCCGATGTGCGCAATATTCCGCCAACCCTTGCCGGTGACATGAAGCTGAAGGTTTCCAAAGGCAAGGCTGTCCGTCTGACCACAAACGACCTTACCGCGATCGATCCTGACGATGAGGCCAAAGATTTGGTCTTTGCCATATCGGATATGAAAAACGGCTTCGTGGTCTGTCTCGACAAACCAAAAGTTCCGGCCACAAGCTTCACCCAGGAGCAGCTTGAGAAGGGCCAGATTGTTTTCGTCCATGACGGCAAGCAGAACATGTTTGCCAGCTTCGCGGTGGCGGTTACCGACGCCGAGGGCGCCAGCTCCGGCGCCGCCCGAACGGTAGAGGTCGAGGTGAAGGGATAGGGGCGGGGGCAAAGCCCCGTTACACAAAACGACAACCCCTTGTATTTGCCCGGGTTGTGCTTCCTGCCGCTCCCCGGACAAGCGTTAGCGCAGCGCCGGGATCCAGAGCCGCAAGCAATACCGGAATGCAAAAAGAATGACTCACCTATCTCTTTCGGCCTCGATGTTTCGCTTCCCGGACAAGCGACAGCGCTGATCCGGGATCCAGGGGCAGCAAATACAGAACAGGCTGAGAAAATGAACAAAAACAAAAGCACATCACTTGCGACTCTGGGCCCCGGCTCTGCGCTATCGCTTGTCCGGGGAGCAGGAGGGAGCTGAACCCCGGCAAAATACAAAGGTCAGACTTTTTGTGGTTTGGTATGATATATCTTTGTTTTTACTCGCTTTCTCAACCTGTTCCGTGTTTGGGGGCTAATGCGCCTCGTCCCAGTTGTCGGCGGCCTGGGCGTCGACCTTCAGGGGGACGGCGAGTTGCAGGACGGGCAGGCATGCGTTTTCCATGATCCTTCTGACCACAGGAACGGTTTTTTCGACCTCGTTTTCCGGTACTTCAAAAATCAGTTCGTCATGGACTTGCAGCAGCATTCTGGCGGCGAGGCCAGCCTCCTTTAGCGCTGCGGGCATGTGGATCATGGCGCGGCGCAAAATATCGGCGGCACTGCCCTGGATGGGGGCGTTGATGGCGGCGCGTTCGGCATTGGCGCGGCGCGGCCCCCTGGAGCTGATCTCCGGCGTGTGGATGCGGCGACCGAACAGGGTCTGCACATAGCCTTTTTCACGGGCAAACTCTTTCGTTTCTTCCATATAGGCGCGAATGCCGGGAAAACGTTTGAAATAGGTCTTGATATAATCTCCCGCCTCCTGCCTTGAAATGCCGAGCTGGTTGGCGAGACCAAAGGCCGATATGCCATAGATGATGCCGAAATTGATCGCCTTGGCGCGGCGGCGGATCTCCCCGGTCATCTCGTCAAGCGGCACATTGAACATCTCGCTGGCGGTCATGGCGTGAATGTCGAGCCCGTCGCGAAAAGCCTGTTTTAACTGTTCGATATCGGCCATATGAGCGAGGACGCGCAGTTCCACCTGTGAATAGTCCGCAGACAGCAGCTTGCAGCCTTTTTCGGCAATGAAGGCGGTGCGGATCATGCGGCCTTCCCTGGTGCGCACCGGGATGTTTTGCAGATTGGGATCGCTTGAGGCAAGGCGTCCGGTGGTGGTTCCGGCCATTGCATAGGAGGTGTGGATGCGCCTTGTATCCGCGTTGATAAAGGTCGGCAGAGCGTCCGTATAGGTGCTTTTCAGCTTGGCCAGGGCCCGCCATTCCAGTACGGTTTTGATGAGTCTTTGGGCCTCCTTCGGAACATCATCGTCAACGGCCAGCTTTTCCAGCACACCGGCTCCCGTGCTGTAGGCGCCGGTTTTGGTTTTTTTGCCGCCGGGCAGCGCCAGTCCTTCGGGATCAAACAGGATTTCACCGAGTTGTTTGGGAGAGGCGATATTGAAAGTGCCCCCGGCCAGCTCATAAATTTCGGCTTCATAGACGGCCATTCTTTGCGCGAACTCACTGGAGAGCTGCGCCAGTATATCACGATCGACCAGAATGCCGTGGCGTTCCATCTCCACCAGCACAGGCACCAGGGGGCGTTCCAGCGTTTCATAGACCGTGGTCAGGCCTTCGGCCACCAGCCGGGGTTTCAGCATCTGCCACAGACGGTTGGTGATATCGGCGTCTTCGGCGGCATAGGGGGTGGCCTTGTCGAGTGGCACATAATCAAAGGTCACAGCCTTTTTGCCGCTCCCGGCCACATCGCTGAAGGCGATGCAGGTATAATCAAGGTGCTTTTGCGCCAGATAGTCCATGCCGTGGCGCGAGCGACCGGCATCCAGCGCATAGCTCATCAGCATGGTGTCGTCGATGGGAGCAAGGTCAATATTCAGCGCCTTGAATATTTCGATATCATATTTGAGATTCTGGCCGATCTTGAGAATGGCAGGGCTTTCCAGCAGAGGTTTGAGCGCCGCAAGGACCGCCTCTTCTGGCAATTGCTCAATCGTGTTTTTTCCATCAAGGTCAAGCCCCTCACCGCCCTTGTGGGCAAGGGGAACATAGCAGGCGCGGCCTGGCTCAATAGAGAGGGAAAGGCCGACAAGTTCGGCGACCATCGTATCGAGTGAGTTGGTTTCGGTATCTATAGTGACAAGACCCGCCTTTTCGATGTCGTCAATCCAGCGTTTCAGATCATCCATGCGGGTGATCGTTTCATATTTCCCGGGCTCCACCGGCAGGGCGCGCATTTTGTCCGCGCGAAAGGAGGCCAGGGTTTCGGGCGTTGCGGTCCCGCCTTCTTCCGGCGGGTCGTCTTTCGCCGGTTTTGCCGCCGGCTTTTTCTTCGGGGCCGGGCAGTCCAGGGCGTCAGAAATGCGTTTGGTGAGGCTGTTGAACTCCATTTCGGCGAGGAAGCCCAGCAGGCTGTCGGCGCGGGGTTCGCGCAGGGCAAACTGATCAAGGGGTTCACTGACCGGAACATCCTGTTTCAGCGTCACCAGATCGCGCGAAATGCGGGCCTGTTCGGCAAATTCAATGAGGTTTTCCCGCCGCTTCTTCTGCTTTATTTCCCCGGCCCGTTCAAGCAGCGTATCGAGATCGCCATATTCATTGATCAAGAGCGCCGCCGTTTTGATACCAATACCGGGGACGCCGGGTACATTGTCCACACTGTCCCCGGCCAGCGCCTGCACGTCGATGACCTTTTCCGGTCCGACACCGAATTTTTCAAACACCTGTTCGGCTTCAAAACGTTTGTTCTTCATGGTGTCGAGCATGGAAACACCAGGGCCAACGAGCTGCATCAGATCCTTGTCGCTCGACACAATGGTTACATCACCACCGGCTTCGATGCTCTGGCGGGTATAGGTGGCAATGAGATCATCCGCCTCATAGCCCTCAAGCTCAAGACAGGGCACGTTAAAGGCACGCACGGCATCGCGCACAAGCGGGAATTGCGGCACCAGATCTTCGGGCGGTGGCGGTCGATTGGCCTTGTAGGCAGGGTAGATGTCGTTGCGGAAATTGGTTTTTGTGTCGAAAATCACCGCCAGATGGCTGGGGGCAATATCGTCCATGTCGCGCAACAGCTTCCACAGCATCTGGCAAAATCCGTGTACCGCGCCAACGGGTAAACCGTCCGAGGTGCGGGTCAGGGGGGGCAGGGCATGATAGGCGCGAAATATATAACCCGAGCCATCGACCAGAAAGACATGGTCGCCCTTGCCAACGGGCCTTGGCGGAATATCATCGGCACATGGTTGTGTTTTGCTCATGGCGAGGGACTATAAAAGAGCGCCGGCAAATTGTCCTCCCCAAAAACAGTTCGATCAACAGCTTGTGGTTTTTTGAAAAATTCGTATATTCGCATGTAAATTATGTGAAGGGGCCATCCGGCCAGCCATTTCAAGGAGGGAGTATTCATCATGGGAATTGAATTCAACGGCACCACCATCGCCACCACGGCCACCGGTTATCTCGAAAACCTCGAAGACTGGAGCGAGGAACTGGCCGGTGTTATCGCCGCCGAGGAGAATGTCGAGCTGACAGACAAACACTGGGATCTGATCAATTATCTGCGTGATGAATATATCAACAACAACCAGAACCAGCCCAATACCCGCAAGATCGTCAAGGCGATGTCCGACAAATGGGGCGAAAAGGTCTCCCAGAAAGATGTCTATGCGCTGTTCCCCGGCGATCCCAGCAAGCAGGGCGGGCGCATTGCAGGTCTGCCGGAAAGCCGCCGCAAGGGCGGGTACTAGGGCTTGCCAATATCAGTGACAGATTCAAAAACATGCTTGCAAATGTGAGCATGTTTTTTCTTTTCGCCACACTGATGATGCCTTTGGCAGATATGATCCGCTGTCAGGTCTTGACACAAATCGAATTGGGATCAATATCTCCGATACCGGATAATCGAACGGGATGGATAAAGATGAGCGAAGACGTAACCGGCTGGCGTGGCACAACGATTTTGACCGTTCGCAAGGGCGGAAAGGTGGTGATCGCCGGTGATGGCCAGGTATCGCTGGGACAAACTGTCATCAAAGGCAATGCGCGCAAGGTCCGCACCCTTTCAAATGGCGAGGTCATCAGTGGCTTTGCCGGTGCCACGGCCGATGCTTTCACCCTGTTTGAGCGTCTTGAAGGTAAACTGGAGCAATATCGCGGCCAGCTTTTGCGGGCCTGTGTGGAAATGGCCAAGGACTGGCGAACCGATCGCTATTTGCGCAAGCTGGAAGCCATGATGATTGTTGCCGATCCCGCCACGACGCTGGTGCTGACCGGGACGGGAGATGTGCTGGAACCCGAAAATGATCTCATGGGTATTGGTTCGGGCGGCAATTATGCGCTGGCCGCGGCGCGCGCCCTGATTGATACCGATCTTGATGCAGAAGAGATCGCCCGCAGGAGCATGGCTGTTGCGGCGCAGATCTGTGTTTACACCAATGAAAACCTGACCATCGAAACCCTCCCTTCCCCAAACTAGAAAACAGTTTTCAGGCAACCATGACCAATTTTTCTCCTCGTGAAATCGTTTCCGAACTTGATCGCTACATTATTGGCCAGCAGGATGCCAAGCGTGCCGTGGCCATTGCCCTGCGCAATCGCTGGCGACGTCAGCAGATACAGGGCGATTTGCGCGAGGAAGTTCAGCCGAAAAACATCCTGATGATCGGTCCTACAGGTGTTGGCAAGACCGAGATTTCGCGCCGTCTGGCGAAACTGGCCAATGCCCCATTTGTCAAGGTCGAGGCCACCAAGTTCACCGAGGTCGGTTATGTGGGCCGCGATGTCGAGCAGATCATACGCGATCTTGTCGAAACCGGTATTACCCTGGTGCGCGATAATCGCCGTGCCGAGGTCCAGGCGACGGCCCACATTCATGCCGAGGAGCGCGTCATTGATGCCCTTGTGGGCGAGAATTCTTCGGAGACAACACGCGAGAGTTTTCGCGAGAAACTGCGCCGCGGCGACCTTGACAACAAGGAAATCGAAATTCAGGTCGCGGATACCGGTATGGGCATGCCCGCCTTCGACGTGCCTGGTATGCCGGGGGCCCAGGTGGGCATGGTCAATCTCAATGACATGCTGGGCAAGGCGTTCGGCCAGCGCACCAAAACCCGCAAGGTACTGGTGCGTGACAGCTACGAGATATTGCTGGCCGAGGAAAGCGACAAGCTGATTGACGAGGAGCAGATCGTTCAGGACGCCATCGAAAGTGTCGAAAATGACGGCATTGTCTTTCTTGACGAAATCGACAAGATTTGTGCCCGTTCGGACCGCAGTGGCGGGGATGTCTCGCGCGAGGGTGTGCAGCGCGATTTGCTGCCGCTTATTGAGGGGACCGTGGTCAGTACCAAATATGGTCCGGTCAAGACCGATCATATCCTGTTTATTTCCTCGGGGGCCTTCCATGTGTCAAAGCCCTCTGACCTGCTGCCCGAATTGCAGGGCCGTCTGCCGATACGTGTCGAGCTCAATGCCCTGACGCGGCAGGATTTCGAGCGCATTCTGACCGAGCCGCGGGCTTCGCTGATCAAGCAATATGTTGCCCTGATGGCCACCGAGGATGTGACACTGGAATTTACCCCGGAGGCTATTGCCGCACTTGCCGCCGTGGCCGAGGAAGTCAATTCCAATGTCGAAAATATCGGTGCCCGTCGTCTGATGACCGTGCTGGAAAAGGTCCTTGACGAGATCAGCTTTACAGCAACCGACCGCTCCGGCGACACGCTTGTCATTGACGAGGCCTATGTGAAAAAACATGTCGGCGACCTCGCCAGAAATACCGATCTTTCCAGGTTCATTTTGTAGGAATTGCGGTCGTCCGGCCCTTTACCGCCGGGCACCGAGTTGTTTGAGTTCCTTGCGTCCCATCTTGTGCTGTGGGTCAAACCTGTTGGCCTTGCGATAGGCTCTTATCGCCTTCCTTTTGTGCCCCAGCGCTTTTTCAATCGCCCCCAGCGTGTCCCATGAGGAAGCGTCTTTCGGGCTCAGCCGCAGCGCTTTCCTGACGAGTTTTAACCCCTTTTGCACCTTGCCGGCCTTGTACAACGCCCAGGCTGTATTGTTATAGTCTCCTGCATCAGGTTTTGAGGTGAGGGACAGATATTGCTGGAAGTCTTTGGCAGCTTTCTCCCACTGCCCTTTTTCTTCATAAGCGGCACCGCGATTGTTATAGACCTCGGCATCTGCGGATTTCAGGCGAATGACCTCGTTATAATCTGCTATGGCCTTGTCAAACTGACCCTTGTTTGAATAGATAACACCGCGCAGAAAACGGGTGTCGGCAATTTCGGACCTGTCCCTGGAAAAAGTCAGAGCGGTCGTATAATTTACCAGCGCCAGATTGACCTGGCCCAGCTGATTATAGGCGATACCGCGAAGCTGATACACGGTGGCAAATTTCGGATGTTGTTTCAGTATCCGGGAGTAATCGGCAATTGCCTTTTTGTAGTGGCCTTCACCCAGATGAAGAGACGCACGGGACAGCCGCACTTCGGCATCGTCGGGCTTTAGTTTGATGGCTCGTGTGTAATCGGCAATGGCCCTGTCCGTCCGGCCGGTTTTTTCATATACCTTGCCACGGCTGGCCCAGGCTTGTGCAAATTTCGGATTGTATTTCAGCGCCTTTGTAAAATCGGCGATAGCCTTCCTGTGCTGACCCATCAATTCCCGGGTCTTGCCACGGTCATGGTAGACAAGGAAGGATTTTTTGAAAACAGCGAGTACCCGGTTATAGTCTTTTATGGCCCGATTATAGTTTCCTTTGCCACGATAGGCATTGCCGCGATGTTGCAGGGGCATTGGATGATCGGGTATGATGCGCAGGGCGACAGTCAAGTCCCTGATGGCACGGTCATATTTCCCCCGTTTGCTCAGCAGATACCCGCGCAGCACCCGCGCATCAAAATAATTGCTGTTGAGGCTGTTGGCCGCATCGAGGTCCGCAAGGGCAAGGTTCGTCTTTCCGGTTATGCGGTAGACATCGGCGCGATAATAAAGTGCCATGGCCGAACGTGGAAACAGCCGGATCGTTTCGCTGTAGATGGCGATAGCGTGCCGATATTTGCCCTTCTTCTCCAGTTTATGCCCCCTGATCAGACCATCCATGACGTCGTCTTTTTTCCGCCCGGGGGGTTGGTCAGCAGTTGATCTTGCGTTTTGAGATAGACCGGAACCGTGTTTGGCAGAAGCAGCTCCCTTGTTGGAATATCGGCTGGAAGACCGGTGATCGAGAGCGGCAGCTTTGGAAAAATCCGCATTTGCCTTGTCCGTTTGCCCCTTGTTGTCATAGGCCAAACCCCGGAGTTTGTAGTAGACACTTTCGTTCGTGCTAAGTTTTATAGCCCGGGTGGCATCACTGATAGCCCGGTCATACTGCTTCCTGTTGAGATAGATATTGCCGCGCAAAAAATAGGCACTGGTATCCTCGGGTGTGAGCCTGATGACCTGATTATAATCCCTGATCGCCCGCTTGTACTGTTTTCTTATATCATAGGCGTGACCGCGATGACCGAGGATGGTCGCGCGCCTCTTTCGGCTCATGCCTTTTCTCTTCAACAGCCTGGTGCAGGCCCGGATTTTCTGTTTCGGATTTTTACTGTTGGCGCATCTTGTAAAATCACCGGCGCGCGCAGAGGCTGATTGCGAAAGGGCGAGGGGAACAAATATCAGGATTGCAAGAAGAATACGCATTATGCTTGTCTCATATTATAAATATATAAAGGAAGTGCATTTGTTGAGTATAGTCTTTATACTATTAGTTGTGGTTGAGAAAACAATTCTGTTCCGAATGATAACAGTTTTGCGTCAAATATATTGATCAAAATTGCGTGATCCCGACCTCGCACAACAGACATCAATCCGGATATTTATTGCCCCAGACGCGCATGGCTTCGATGATCGGCCCCAGTTCACGGCCCTTGTCGGTCAGCACATATTCTGCCCTTGGCGGGTGCTCTTCGTAGAAACGCCGCTCCACGATATTGGCGGCTTCAAGCATTTTCAAACGGTCCGACAGGGTATTGGGGGCGATGCCTTTGATCGAGGCCTGTAATTCCTGAAATCGACAACTTTCCCCGAGCAGCAGATCACGCATGATCAGCGCTGTCCATCTTGAGCCAACGATGGCGGCAGCGCGCGCCACCGGACAGTTCATATCCCGATTTTTTACCATGATTTCATTGTCGCATATTGTGAAGCAAAAAGCAATTGACTATAAAAAACTAAGTTAGTATAAAAAACGAATTCAAATTGATCCCGTCTCTTTCATCAGGAGTTCTCGCCATGAGCACAAATGTTCCCGTATTTTTGACCGTTTTGATTCTTTTCGCTGATATCAGCCTGCTATTGGGATTGGCGGGTGCTTTTTTATGGGCACGCAAGCGTCTGCCGGAGCAGGACAGGGGCGCGCGCGCGCTGGCGCTGGTGGCGACGGTCATACTGCTGATCTGGTTTGTTATCGCGTTTTCATTGGGTTACCAGAATGTTTTCAAGTCGGAATTCGGCGGTCCGCTCCCCCCCAACATCCTGTATGGAATCATGGGGCCAATCCTGCTGTTTGCGCCCGTTGTCTTGCGTTCATCGGCTTTCGGACGCATCCTTGATCAGTTCTCGCAAACGGTACTTGTCGGCTATCAGAGCTATCGGACACTGGGTGTTTTGTTCTTTGTTGCCTGGGGTGCGGGGCTTCTGCCGGATGTCTTTGTCTGGCCCGCCGGAATAGGTGACATTCTCACCGGGGTGTTTGCGATTATTGTTGCTCTCGTTTACATGCGTCGCGGACTGGCGGCCGGTTCCCTTGTCACAGCATGGAACTGGTTTGGAATTGCCGACCTGGTGGTTGCCGTTTCGCTCGGTTTTGTAACCTCGCCGGGCATTTTCCTGCTCCTCTCCACAGATTCACCAAACGCCATGATCACCGCCTGGCCTCTCGTTCTTGTTCCTGTCTTTGCCGTACCGGTATCCATATTGCTGCACTTTTGTTCTCTGCGAAAACTGAAAACGGATCGTATGAAAGCCGGGCAGGGAGATTTGTCATGATACGCGCCTTTGCTGTCCATGAACCTCGCGGAACACTCAGGCCGTTCGAATATGATCCCGGCCCTCTGGCCCATACGGAAGTTGAACTGGATGTGTTGTCCTGTGGTATTTGTCACAGCGATCTGGCGGCGATAGATAATGAATGGCGGGCGACGCACTATCCGCTCGTCGCCGGTCATGAGGTCGCCGGTGTGGTTCGAGCCATTGGAGACAATGTAACCGATTTGAATATCGGTGACAGGGTCGGGCTGGGATGGCACTCCGGCTATTGCATGACCTGTCATTCCTGTCGTTCCGGAGATCACAATCTGTGCGAACAGGCTCAACCTGTGATCATGGGGCATCATGGCGGTTTTGCCGACAGGGTACGGGCCAGCGCCTCGGCTCTTGTGAAGCTGCCGCAGGAGATTGCTTCACAGGATGCCGGTCCGCTGATGTGCGGCGGGATTACGGTTTTCAACCCGCTGCTTCAGTTTGGCATTAAACCGACTGACAGGGTTGCTGTAATCGGCATTGGCGGACTGGGTCATCTGGCGTTGCAATTTTACAGGGCCTGGGGTTGTGAAGTGACAGCCTTTACTTCCAGTTCTTCAAAGAAAAAGGAATTACGGCGACTCGGCGCCCGCCATGTTTTGAACAGCGGCAATATTGCCGATCTGGACAACGCCAGGGGAGAGTTTGATTTCATATTGTCAACGGTCAACGCAAGGCTCGACTGGAACGCCTTCCTTAGAGCCTTGCGCCCGAAAGGACGGTTGCATTTTGTCGGTGTGACAGGTGAGCCGCTGGATATTGGCCTGTTTCCGATGATTGGCGGACAGCGTTCGATCTCGGGATCACCGGTTGGCAGTCCGGCTATGATCGCCACCATGCTTGAATTTGCCGTTCGGCACAATATCAGGCCGGCAACCGAAATATACAGTTTCGAAAATATCAACGAGGCTGTCGAAAGGCTGAGAAGTGGCAAGGCGCGCTATCGTGTTGTACTGAGCAGGCTGTAGCGGCAAGCCGTTATCTGCGTCGCGCTTCATCAAGACGTTCAAGGGCCCTGCGCAATCCGTCATCCTCAATCTTCGAGAGATCGGCGAGGGGGGCTTTGGCCGTGCTGGTGATGTGTTCCCCGGCAAGTGTCTGTTCCGGCGCACCGGGGCGTGGTCTGCTGATCGGTCCCTGGATGATGCGGATATCGGTGACGGCGCGATAGCCAAAACAGGAATTGATGCGCTCTTTTATCTCTTCAAGCTGATATTGCACATCAAGGGCCATATGGCTTTCGACGCGCAACCGGAGAGTGATCCCCTGCTGCCGGTTGGCCGCAGAGCGTGGAGCGGGACGCGGTTCGTCATCCTCTCCATCAGGCGGCTGTTCTTTTGGCGGACGCGGCCAGTTCAGTTTTTCCGGGCAGGTATAGCCGGCCAGTTGCGGCCCGACAATGGCCGCCCAGTCGGTGATCAGCGACATGTCGGGAAAGCCCTTTTTGGCGAGAATTTTGCCTGTTATATCGGGCAGATGGCTGCCAACGGTACGCGGTTGTTTTCTGTAGCTGCGTTTGTTTGACATGGATTTGCACAGCCCCTGTTTGTCGAATCATCAACAGAGCTTATCATCATCGCGGGCGAATCACGCCTGTTGTCGCAATTACGGGGGATAAGCGGTGGAGAACGTGGCGCACAGCGCAAGGCTTTTGAAATGGTATGATGTTCATGCGCGGCCCTTGCCCTGGCGTGTCGCACCGAACAGTAACCGGCGCGCCGATCCCTATCATGTCTGGCTGTCGGAAATCATGTTGCAACAGACCGTTGTCAAAACGGTCATTCCCTATTTCGAAACCTTTCTGCAAAACTGGCCAACCGTTCATGATCTCGCCGATTGTGCTCTTGAGGATGTTTTAAAGCGCTGGGCGGGGCTTGGCTATTATGCCCGGGCGCGCAATCTTCATGCCTGTGCGCGGATGGTGGTCGAGCGGTATGGCGGCGTCTTTCCGACGAGCGAAAAGGAGCTGCTGGCCCTGCCCGGTATCGGTCCCTATACAGCCGCTGCGATCCGGGCCATTGCCTTTGATCAACCGGCCAGCGTGGTGGATGGCAATGTCGAGCGGGTGGTGGCAAGGCTGTATGCGCTCAAAAAGCCGTTGCGCGATATAAAAGTGCTGATCCGGCAAAAGGCGGCGCGGCTGACACCGGCGAAAAGGCCGGGGGACTATGCCCAGGCGATGATGGATCTGGGGGCAACGGTCTGCACCCCCAAAAGCCCGGCCTGTGACCGCTGTCCTGTGCGGGAAAACTGCGCCGCCCGGCAACAGGGATGTGCCGCCGCCCTGCCGGTTCGCGCGCCCAAGAAGGCAAAGCCGCTGCGGACCGGAACAGCCTTTCTGGTTGTTCGCGATGATGGCGCGGTTTTGTTGCGACAAAGACCGGCAAAAGGTCTGCTGGCCAAAATGCTGGAGGTACCGGCAACGCCCTGGTGTCGAAAGCCGGAGGACGGGGATTGTTTCGGCGCGCCTGTTGAAGCGAGTGCACCCGTTGAAACAAACTGGCAGTGTGTGCCCGGATTTGTGACCCACAGTTTCACCCATTTTGATCTGCGTCTTGAGGTCAGGACGGGGCGGGTGGGGCAGGAGCAGCCGCTTTTGCATCAGGCTTTTCCCGAACGATGCCGCTGGGTACCGCGTCGCAGGCTGGCTGGTGAGGCCCTTCCAGGGGTGATGCGCAAGATCATTTCGTACGGTCTTGGCGAGCCCTTGTAGTTTCGCGGAATTGTGCTAGAAATTTCGTAATAACAAAAATTTCATCGACAGGAACAGTCCTTTGCAAGGCTCGACCGGTCTGTTTGACAGTGATGCGCAAAATTGCTGATCGGGCAGCCGCAGGAGGAGCTTTGCCAAAATGCCGGAATTTGGAGGGGAATGATATGAGAGATCGGCTAAGACAGCTCGTTGTTTCAGGGAAGCAGGGCAACAGACCGGGAGGGATTGTCTGGATGTTGCTGGCCATTGCCATTGTCGCTTTGTCATGTGCGCTGCTGCCGGTTCGGGCGCAAGCAGCTCCGGGAGGGACGAGCACCGACGATCGCATTGAGGCGATGATGAAAGAGTTACAGGAAATGAAACGGCGCCAGGCCGAACAGCAACGCCAGATCGAACAGCAGGCCCGTCTGATTGCCCGCCAGGCAAAGGCGCTGGAAGCGCAAAAGAAACAAATTGTCGAGGCCGAATCCGAAAAAGCAGCCCGAACCGTCGAGGATACAACACCGGTTTCACTACCGGCCCCCGGAAAGATTGAAGACCGGATCGAGCCCGCCATAACCACCTCGTCTTACGGCCGCCCGCAAGGAACGGCTCCGGCGCCGGTCAAAAGCGAAAATTTTGTCACCGGTGGCAGCAAGCCCGGTTCGTTCAAAATGCCGGGCAGCAATACATCTGTCCGGATTGGCGGCTATGTAAAGGGTGATGCCATCTACAATATTGATCATGATGTCGGTGATTTTTTCAGTTCCAGTTCCATTCCCGTCAGCGGTTCCCCGGCCAGGGTGCGCAAGGGATCATTCCGGGCACACGCGCGGCAAACACGTTTGAAATTTGAAACCTGGACACCGACGCCGCTGGGCGAAATGGCTACCCGCGTGGAGGCCGATTTTGTCGGTGCCGGGGGCGAGGAGGGCTTTGGCAATTCCTCGACCCTGCGGCTGCGCCATGCCTATGGTCGCCTTGGTCCGTTGCTGGTGGGGCAAACCTGGACCCTGTTCATGGATCTGGGTACCTATCCGGAAACCGTCGATTTCTTTGGTCCCACAGGCATCCCCTTTGTGCGTCAGGGGCAGGTGCGTTATACCATGCCGCTGGGTGAGGGCACCCGCTTTGCCATATCGGCGGAAAACTCGGAATTTATCGGCCATGCCGATGGCTCAGTCGGCGCGGACGGTATTGCCGCCAACGCTACAATCGGGTCGGAAACATATGGTCTCAAATTCGGTATTGATGTTGCCCCGGATATTGTCGCGGCGCTGGAGCACAAGGGGGAGCGCGGCGCCGTTCGTGTGGCCGGGCTGTTGCGCTTTTTCGATACTGATACCCTGGATATTCCCGAAGACATGGCCATTGGCTGGGGGGTGCATCTGTCCGGGCGTCTCAACATTTTCGGCGGGGACAAAATTGCCGGAGGGGTCAGCTTTGGCGAAGGTGTCGGGCGTTATATCATCAACGGCTTTGCCACCGATGCACAGGTCAACACAGAAACCGGCAGGATTTCGCCCGATACCGAATGGGGGGTTTATGCTTCATATCGCCATGTGTGGAGCGAACGCTGGACCACCAACCTTGTCTATGGTCATACCGAATTTCCCGATGCCATTGGCGGCCGCGCGGCGCTGGATACGGCCCACGCCAATCTGTTTTTTGCCCCTGTACCAAAGGCCAGGCTGGGGATCGAATATATTTACGGGCAGCGCCGTGATGTCGGCGGTGCAAAAGGGCAGGCCAACCGTGTGCAATTCGGTGCGAAATGGAATTTCTGACCCGCTTCCCTGTGAGAAAGCGGGCCAGGCGCGACATCAGCGTCTTTTCATATTGATCCAGCCGCGTCCCTTCGAGCTTGTCAGGGAAACGGACTGACGGTTGCCATGCAGAACTATGGAGATAATGCCCCGAACCTTGTATTGTACATTGTTGAAAGAGCCGGAGAAACTGTTGGCACTGACTTTTCTCAGGGTCACAACCTGGGAAATCATACCGGCGGAGGTGGAGCAGCGATAGCTGCCCCGGTAGCGACCCCTGGCCGGGGCTTTTTGAATGTATGCCCGGCAGCGGGTGCTTTCCCTTGCGCCATTTGCCGGTTGTATGGTGCCACTGCCATGCCATGAACCGATAAGTGATGGTGATTTTGCCTGGCTGGTGTTAACAGGCAGGCTGCATGACAGGAACAGTATACTCGCAAGGGAAAGCAGGCGCATGGAAGTCCTCCGTGTTGTGTTTTTCAGATTGGTGATGAGCGGATTGAAGCGATTGTAACACACACCGGCAGCGTGTGCCATATATCCGTTTGCGATCGCCGCTTTTCTTTTGTGCCTGATTGTTTCATATTGCGCCCACAAAAAAGATATCAGCATAAAGGGACGTTTTGATGAATAGCGACGAGAAGAAAGAGAAGGCCGCGCAAAAGGCGATGGCGTTTGTCACCCCCGGCATGACGCTTGGTCTCGGGACGGGCTCGACGGCGGCAAAATTTGTCGACCTGGTCGGTGCGGCAGTGGCCGATGGACTGGACCTCGTGTGTATTCCGACATCGGAAGCGACAAGGGCGCAGGCAGCAGCGCTGAATATTCCGCTGACCACACTGGATGAAACGCCGCATCTGGATGTAACGGTTGACGGAGCCGATGAACTGGATGAGCATTTGCGTCTTGTAAAGGGCGGCGGCGGTGCCCTTTTGCGCGAAAAGATTGTTGCAACCGCTTCCGACAAAATGGTGGTGATTGCCGATGACAGCAAATATGTGGAAATGCTGGGGCAATTTCCCCTGCCCATCGAGGTTGTGCAGTTTGGTCTAAAATCATCCCTGATGATGATTGAAAGCCTCGCCGGCCGGGTCGGCTGCAAGGGCGACATCGTTCAGCGCATGAAGGAGGATGGAACACCCTTCATTACCGACAATGGCAATTTTATTCTGGATTGCCATTTTGGCCGGATCGAAAAACCCGAAGCCCTTTCCGGTGCCCTGACACAGGTGCCAGGTGTTGTCGAAAACGGCCTGTTTCTCGGGATCGCCGATGTGGCATTGATTGCCGGAGATGAAGGCATAACGCAGCTTGAATTTGGCTTTTAATGAAAAAATCGGGGAAAAAGATGAGATACGGATTTACAGCGATGGCCTGGCTTGGCCTGCTGCTCGCCGGGATGTACACCGGCGCGCTTGCGCAGGACAGGGCAGTCGATCCGGCGGCTGTCAGGGCCGCCCGGCAACTGATGACGATCACCGGCGCCGAACGTTCCTTCGAATCCATTCTGGCCGTCATGCGGGCCCAGATCACCCTTGTTGTGGTGCAGCAAAATCCGGGCAAGGAGAAACAGGTTCGTGAAATCCTCAAGCCGATTATGGAGGATGCCGCGCGTCGCAAGGAAGAGGTTGTTTCTCAGGCTGCGCGTCTTTATGCGAAACAGTTTACGGTCGCCGAGATGAACGAGATCAGCGCTTTTTACAAAACGCCCATCGGTCGCAAGCTGGTGGCGCGACTGCCGGTGATCATGCAGGAATCAATCCGCATTGGCCAGGAGTGGGGGCAAAAGCTGGGTGCCGATATCATCAATCGCTTTAAGGAAGAAGCCAGGAAGCGAGGCTTGAACTAGCCGGCTTTTTGGGCCCCGTTGCGGGGCGTCGGGAATGGAACGGACAATATATGACTTCATATGATTATGACCTTTTCGTCATCGGTGCCGGGTCGGGGGGCGTACGGGCAGCGCGCGTTGCAGCGGGAATGGGTGCAAGGGTTGCGATTGCCGAGGAATATCGCGTTGGCGGCACCTGTGTCATTCGCGGCTGTGTGCCCAAGAAGCTGCTGGTTTATGCCAGCAAGTTTCACGGTCTGGTCGAGGATGCCCGGGGTTATGGCTGGCATATCCCGCAAGCGGATTTCGACTGGCAGACGCTGATCGCCAACAAGGACCGGGAGATTGACCGGCTCAATGCCATCTATCTGCGAAACCTGGAGCGATCGGGCGTCGAGGTTTTCCAGGCGCGCGCGGTGCTGGCGGACCGTCACAATATCAAACTGGCTGATCGTGAGGAGACCATCAGCGCAAAACATATCCTTGTCGCCACCGGATCACGGCCGTTTATTCCCGATATTGCCGGTGCAGAGCATGTCATTACCTCAAACGAGGCGTTGCAACTGGAGGCATTGCCGGAGAGTATAGCCATTGTCGGGGGCGGTTATATCGCCCTGGAATTTGCCACCATTTTTGCCGGACTGGGCGTGCAGGTGTCGGTCCTCTATCGCGGTCCGCAAATTTTGCGCGGCTTTGATGATGATGTGCGCGAGGCCCTGGCCGGGGAACTGGTCAAGCGTGGCATTGATATTCGCTGCAATACCGAGGTTACGGGTGTTACCCCCGACAGGGGGGGATATGTGCTTGATTTCAGGGATGGCGACAGTCTGCACAAGCAGCTTGTCATGTATGCCACCGGGCGCGTGCCCAATACGCTGGGACTGGGGCTTAAAAAGACCGGTGTCGAACTGGGCTGGAACGGCTATGTTGTCGTTGACGAATATTCCCGTTCAAGCGTTGACAATATTTTTGCCATCGGGGATGTCACCCATCGTGTCAATCTGACACCGGTGGCCATAGCCGAGGCGATGGCCTTTTGCGAGACGCTGTTTAATGACAATCCGACTCCCGTCGATCATGAATATATCGCCACGGCCGTTTTCACCGAACCCGAAGTCGGCACGATCGGCATGCCGGAGGCCGAGGCCAGGGAAAAATGTCGCAGTGTTGATATCTACAAGAGCCGTTTTCGCCCCATGTTCCACACCCTTTCGGGACGCGACGAACAAATGCTGATGAAGCTTGTTGTGGATGGCGAGACGGATCGGGTTGTCGGTTGTCACATTGTCGGTCCCGATGCCGCCGAGATGGTACAAATTGCCGCAATTCCCATACGCATGGGGGCGACGAAGGCCGATTTTGATGCGACGATGGCCCTGCATCCCTGCGCTGCCGAGGAACTGGTGACAATGCGCGAGAAATGGCAGCCTGCGGCGGAGTCCTGACAAACGGGAAAAAGGCTCCCTTGCCCGACAGCGCACATTCGTTGATTGTCTGTCAGCAGGTGTATTGCAAGCGTCTGTCGCCTATGCTAGAGCAGGCTCAATCTTTGCCGGTTCGACCGGCAGCGAGTCGCGAATTTTCCATCTGAATGGAGAAGAATCCGGGCGGGTTTCATTTCAGGCCATTGTAAACAAATGGTCTTGCAACCGGCAGGGCGGAATAAAAAGGGGCGAGGCTGAACGTGGCGGGAAGTGAAACCATAGTTGCCGGGGTGGCAGGTCGTTATGCAACGGCCCTGTTCGAGCTTGCGCGCGATGGCGACGAGCTTGATTCCGTGGCAAATGATCTCGACCGTCTGACGATGTTGCTTGACGAAAGCGAGGATCTGGATCGCGCCCTTAAAAGTCCGGCTTTCAGTATTGGCGACAAGCAAAGAGCGCTGTCCGCCGTGCTGGAAAAGGCCGGGATAAAAGGGCTGTCAGCCCGGTTTCTGATGCTCGTTGCTCACAATAACCGGCTCTCGCTTGTTCGTGACATGGTCGCTGCCTTTCATGCCCTGCTATCGGCTCACAGGGGGGAAGTGTCCGCGCAGGTGATCTCTGCCAGCCCCCTGACCGGTCCGCAGCAGGAAACGCTGGCCAAAACTCTCAAATCGACCATCGGGCAGGATGTAAAGATCGAAACTTTTGTCGATCCCGACATTCTGGGGGGACTGATCGTTAAAATTGGCAGCCGAATGATCGACAGTTCGCTGCGCACCCGACTGAATAATTTACGTACCGCCATGAAAGAGGTGAGTTGATGGATATCAAGGCCGCTGAGATTTCTTCCATTCTCAAGGAGCAAATCAAAAATTTTGATCGTGAAACCGAAGTTTCGGAGATCGGTCAGGTGCTTTCCGTGGGGGACGGTATTGCCCGTATCTACGGCCTTGACAATGTCCAGGCCGGTGAGATGGTCGAGTTTCCGGGAGGGGTGCGTGGTATGGCGCTCAACCTTGAGGCTGACAATGTCGGTGTGGTGATCTTCGGATCGGACAAGGACATCAGGGAAGGCGATACGGTCAAACGTACCGGTGCAATCGTTGATGTGCCGGTCGGCAAGGGGCTTCTGGGGCGTGTTGTTGATGGCCTCGGCAACCCCATTGACGGCAAGGGGCCGATCGAGGGTGCCGAGCGCATGCAGGCCGATGTCAAGGCGCCGGGCATTCTGCCGCGCAAGTCGGTGCATGAGCCGATGGCCACCGGTATCAAGGCGGTTGATGCGCTCATCCCCGTTGGTCGTGGCCAGCGCGAACTGATCATTGGTGACCGCCAGACCGGCAAGACGGCCGTCGCTCTTGACACCATTCTCAACCAGAAAAGCGTCAATGAAACGGATGACGAGAGCGAAAAGCTTTATTGCATCTATGTTGCGGTCGGGCAAAAGAGATCAACAGTTGCCCAGTTCGTCAAGGTGCTGGAAGATAATGGTGCGATGGAATATACCACGGTTGTGGCGGCGACGGCGTCCGACCCGGCGCCCATGCAGTTTCTGGCCCCCTATGCCGGCTGTACAATGGCGGAATATTTCCGTGACAATGGCATGCATGCGCTGATCGTCTATGATGATCTCTCCAAGCAGGCGGTGGCCTATCGCCAGATGTCCCTGTTGCTGCGTCGCCCGCCAGGGCGTGAAGCCTATCCGGGGGATGTGTTCTATCTGCATTCGCGTTTGCTGGAGCGTTCGGCCAAGCTGAACGAGGATCATGGTGCGGGCTCCATGACGGCGCTGCCGATTGTCGAGACCCAGGCCAATGACGTGTCGGCCTATATTCCGACCAATGTGATTTCGATTACCGACGGGCAGATTTTTCTTGAAAGCGACCTGTTCTTCCAGGGGGTGCGACCGGCTGTGAATGTCGGACTGTCGGTGTCTCGTGTGGGATCGGCGGCGCAGTTCAAGGCCATGAAACAGGTGGCCGGGGCGATCAAGGGCGAGTTGGCGCAATATCGCGAGATGGCCGCCTTTGCCCAGTTTGGTTCCGATCTTGATGCCTCGACGCAAAAACTGCTGGATCGGGGTGAACGTCTTACCGAATTGCTTAAACAGCCACAATTTTCGCCTCTCAAGATGGAAGAGCAGGTGGCCATTATCTATGCGGGAACAAGAGGCTATCTGGACGCGATTCCGGTGAGTGCTGTAGGGCGCTATGAAGAGGAACTGCTGCGTTTTATGCGAGACGGGCATGCCGAATTGCTTGCCACGATCGGCAGGGAAAGAGAGTTGACCGACGAGAGCGAAGCCGCCTTGAAGGCCGCCGTCGAGAAATTCAGTTCGGGATTTGCCGGCTAGAAAACCGGTAAAGGGCAGTTAGACAGGGGTTGCAGCGCGAATGGCGAGTCTCAAGGACTTACGAAACCGGATCTCGAGCGTCAAGGCGACGCAAAAGATCACCAAGGCAATGGAAATGGTCGCCGCCGCAAAATTGCGTCGCGCCCAGGAAGCTGCCGAGGCCGGTCGTCCCTATGCCCATCGTATTGATCGGGTGATGGCAGCGCTTGGCGCAAAGGTCGGTCATGATGAGGGGGCCCCCAGGTTGCTGGTGGGAACCGGTCGTCAGGATGTGCATCTGTTGCTGGTGGCAACGGCAGAGCGTGGTCTTTGCGGCGGTTTCAATTCAAACATCGTCAAACGGGCTGTTCAGGATATCGACGCACTGCTCGGGGAAGGCAAGACGGTCAAAATTCTTTGCGTTGGTCGCAAGGGGTTCGATATCCTGAAGCGTGAGCATGGTGATCGCATGATCAAGGGCAGCCCTGTTGATCTGAAGCATGTGAAACGCATCGGTTTTGCGGAAGCCGAAGCCATCGGGCGCCAGGTTCTCGACCTGTTCGAAAAGGAAGAATTTGACGTTTGCACATTGTATTTTTCGGAATTCAAAACGGTGGTTGAACAAAAGCCGACAGCACTGCCCCTGATCCCGGCGAAAATTCCCGATTCAGAGGCGGCGGAAAAGCCTTCCGCCGGTGCCGAATCGGCCTATGAATATGAGCCGGGAGAGGCGGAAATCCTTGATGATCTGCTGCCGCGCAATGTTATGACCCAGATTTTCCGGGCCTTGCAGGAAAACGCCGCCAGCGAGCAGGGCGCGCGGATGACGGCAATGGACAATGCCACACGCAATGCCGGTGATATGATTGATCGCCTCACTCTTGAATATAACCGCTCGCGACAGGCACAGATTACCAGCGAACTGATCGAGATCATTTCCGGCGCCGAAGCCCTGTAGGGATGAGGACAGCAGGTATCCGGCAGCAACACGCACGATGAAAAACGAAGGACGAGAGAGTAATGGCTGAAAATACGGGCAAGGTGGCGCAAATTATCGGCGCTGTTGTGGATGTGAAGTTTGATGGTGAACTGCCGTCGATCCTGAATGCTCTTGAAACCGATAATAATGGCAAGCGGCTGGTGCTCGAAGTGGCCCAGCATCTTGGCGAAAATACCGTGCGCACCATTGCAATGGATGCCACCGAAGGTCTCGTTCGCGGGCAGGCCGTGAAGGATCTCGGCGAACCGATAAGGGTGCCGGTGGGCAAGGAGACCCTCGGCCGGATCATGAATGTTATTGGTGAACCGGTTGATGAAGCAGGCCCCATTGATACCGATTTGCGTCGTGCTATTCATGCCGAGGCACCGGCTTTCATCGAACAGTCAACCGAAACCGAAATTCTTGAAACCGGCATCAAGGTGGTGGATCTGCTGGCCCCCTATGCCAAGGGCGGCAAGGTCGGCCTGTTTGGCGGTGCCGGTGTCGGCAAGACCGTGTTGATTATGGAGCTGATCAACAATATCGCCAAGGGCTATGGTGGCTATTCCGTGTTCGCAGGGGTGGGGGAGCGTACCCGCGAAGGCAATGACCTCTATTACGAGATGATCGAATCAAAGGTGAACGTGAAGGGTGGCGGTGGCGACAGTCGCGCCTCTCTGGTTTACGGCCAGATGAACGAACCGCCCGGCGCCCGTGCCCGTGTGGCGCTGACCGGTCTGACGGTGGCCGAACATTTTCGCGACGAGGGGCAGGACGTGTTGTTCTTCCTCGACAACATCTTCCGCTTTACGCAAGCCGGTTCCGAAGTGTCGGCGCTGCTCGGGCGCATCCCTTCTGCTGTGGGTTATCAGCCGACACTGGCGACAGATATGGGCGAAATGCAGGAGCGCATTACCTCGACCACCAAAGGATCGATCACCTCGATCCAGGCGGTTTATGTGCCCGCCGATGACCTGACCGACCCGGCCCCGGCCTCGACCTTTGCCCATCTCGACGCCACCACGGTGCTTGATCGTTCCATTGCCGAAAAAGGCATCTATCCGGCCGTTGACCCGCTCGACAGTACCTCAAGGGCGCTCGATCCGCGCATTGTTGGCGAGGAACATTACGAGGTTGCCGGTCAGGTCCAGGAGATTTTGCAACGCTATAAATCCTTGCAGGATATTATCGCCATTCTGGGCATGGACGAATTGTCCGAGGAGGACAAGCTGACGGTGGCCCGGGCCCGCAAGATCGAACGTTTCCTGTCGCAGCCTTTCCATGTGGCCGAAGTCTTTACCGGTACCCCTGGGGTTCTTGTGGGCCTCAAGGATACGATTGCCGGCTTCAAGGGATTGATCGCCGGTGAATATGACCATATGCCCGAGCAGGCTTTCTATATGGTTGGAACAATGGAAGAGGCGATTGAAAAAGCCCATAAAATGGCTGAAGAAGCCGCCTAGGAAACCATCCCGGACAGGAGTATGAGGCATGTCGGAACTATTCAGATTTGAGCTGGTTTCACCGGAAAAACTGGTGCTGGCGGCCGATGTGCAACAGGTCCGGGTGCCAGGGGTCGAGGGTGATATGGGCATATTGCCTGGCCATGCGCCGGTGATGACCTCGCTTCGCCCCGGTGTGCTGGAAGTTGTAACCCGCTCCGGCAATGACAAGCGCTTTTATGTCCGCGGCGGGTTTGCGGAAATTGATCCGACGAGGCTGGTGGTACTGGCCCAGCAAACCATTGATCTTGAGGAACTGGACAAGTCTCATCTGGATCAGGAAGTCAAAAATCTTGAAGAAGATGTTGCCGACGCCAAAACCGACGGACAAAAGGTCAAGGCCGAATTTGCTCTTGATCGCCTGCGCGAGTTGCAGGAAGCGCTGGATCTTTGAAACCGGGACAGAATACAAAAACCCCGGGCCTGGCCATTTTCTGTACGAAACTTGCAACCCGCTCCCGTTGTAATGTGCCCGCTCCTCGCGTGTGGATCCTGTCCTTCGACGGGATGACATCAAAAGGGACGAAAATGCGCGTATTTTTCATGCGATGGTTCTGACTTTTTTTTGGTCAAAATAGACTGCTATTTTCAGGTATAATACCGGAATGGAAAAAAGGCTGACTCACGTTTTGCTCCCCGGACAAGCGACAGCGCTGCTCCGGGATCCAGGGGCAATAAGACGGCAGTGCGTTGAGAAAATGAACAAAAACAAAAGCATATCACTTGCGACTCTGGACCCCGGCGCGGCGCTATCGCTTGTCCGGGGAGCGGGGGGTTAACAGGCCCGACGGGAATGCAAAGGTCAGTCTTTTTACACGCTGGTATAGTATTTTTTCAGACGGAACAGGGGATATCAACCCGATGCGGGCGCTGCACAAATTTTTACTGGCGGCAATTTTGCTGGTTATGGCGATCTTTATTGTTCTGCCGTTTTTTTCCGGCGGGCAGGATATTCTGGACCGGGGTGAACGCTTTGCGCGTATGAGTCTGCACAAGCTGTTTTATCGTTATACCCTGCCGCTGCCCTCGACCCCGAAGTTGAAAAAGTTACAGGCACGCCTGAAGAAAAAAGGTCTGGAACTGGGTGCCCCGGTTTTTGTTCGCATTTTCAAAAAAGAGGCCCGGCTGGAACTGTGGATCAAAAACAGCGACCGGTTCAAACGCTTTGCCAGCTATCCGATCTGTTATTTCTCCGGGAAACTCGGCCCCAAACAAAAACAGGGCGATCATCAGGCCCCCGAGGGATTTTATACCGTTGGCAAGGGACAACTCAATCCTCATTCGCGCTGGCACCGTGCTTTCAATCTTGGTTATCCCAATCTCTATGACCGCGCGCACCGGCGTACGGGCGATTATCTGATGGTACATGGCGGCTGTTCGTCAATTGGCTGCTATGCCATGACCAACAGGGTGATTGATGAAATCTGGAAGATTGTCACGGCTGCCCTCAATCGGGGGCAAAAGCGTTTCCATGTTCATGTCTATCCGTTCCGCATGACAAAGGCGAACATGTATCGCCATCGCAATAACAAATGGCTGCCCTTCTGGCAGGATTTGCAAAAGGGCTACCTTTTGTTCGAGGAAACGAAAGTGCCTCCCGTTGTTTCCGTTTGCAGG
>JALXEI010000029.1 GCA_027069645.1 Hyphomicrobiales bacterium | reverse complement strand
CCCCTCCTCCGGTCCCTTTCGACGAAGTGGAACGCCTGAAGGCCAGCCACGCCGCCGAACTCGCCAGAGTCCGCGAACAATGCTTGCAGGAAGGCCGTCAACAGGGGCGCGAGGAGGCTGAACGCTCCCTTGAACACGAACTCTACAGAAAACTGGACCGCCTTGTCAGCGACCGGCTGGCCTGGCAGGGGGAAATCGAGGCACAACTGGCGGATACCCGTCGCTCATCGCTGTTACTGGCCATGACCATCGCCCGCAAGCTGTCCGGCTCCCTGCTGGATCGCTATCCCGACCGGCATATCGAGAATTTTTTCCGCGACAGCCTTGCCCTGTTGCCCGAAAAATCGTCATTGCGCCTTCATGTTGCGCCCGGCCTTTCTGGCGCACTGCAACCACGCCTGCAAGCCCTGCTGGAGCGCAACGGACAGGAAAATGCCCTGCAAATCATCGAGGATGAAACCGTTGATGGCGTTGCCTGTCGTCTGAGCTGGCTTGACGGGGGCGTCGAACAGAACCCGGAGATGATCTATGCCTCGATCGAGAAAATGATCGAAGCCAGTCTCTATTCCGATACCGCCCGCCCCCCGCAGACCGGAGAACAGGCAGATATGGCGACACCTCCGACGCCAACCGTACAAAACATTTCTGCTGACAACAATGCGAGACAGCCATCATGACCACCGAGACTCAGGCCCCTGCGGTTGAACCGGAAACACCGCCGGAAATAACAACAAATACATCCGATGGCGATGCAACAGCGGATGACAACAAGAATAAACTTGCCCTTGATGCGTTTTCGGAAGCCCTTGGAGACGATGAGCCGACGCCGGACGGTGACAATCCGCCCTCTGCCTCTTCGGACAATCCGTCTCCGGCCGGGGGGGCTGCCGGACTTGAAGCTCTTTACGATATTCCGGTGAACATCACTGTTGTTCTCGGGCGCACCAGCATAGAGGTGACCGACCTGCTGGCTCTTGGCAAGGGCGATATTGTCGAACTGGATCGCAAGGTCGGGGAAGCCATCGACATCTTCGTCAACAACCGCCTTGTAGCCCGCGGCGAGGTTGTACTGGTCAATGACAGGCTCGGCATCACGATGACAGAAATTATCAAGGGCAACCAGACGGGCTGAAAACCGTCCGGTCCCGATTTGCAAATAAAGTGACAGGAACAGGTGGAGAGACAAAATGAGACTGATGATTGTGGGCAGCCTGAACGGCAATCTCACCACAGCAACCAAAATGGCGATGGACCGGGGCGCAACGGTTTCCCATGCCCCCTCAGTTGAAAGCGCCCTGATGGAACTGCGTTCCGGCAACGGGGCCGATCTTTTGATGGTTGATGTGGCTTTTGATATTGCCGACCTGGTGGCGCGACTGGCCAGTGAGCATATTCATGTCAGTCTGGTCGCCTGCGGCGTTGATGCAGACAGCACGGCAGCCGTCAATGCCATTCGTGGCGGCGCACGGGAATTCATCCCCCTGCCCCCCGACCCCGATCTCATCGCGGCTGTTCTGGAAGCGGTTTCGACGGAAAAAAACGAGATGATCTGTCATGACACCAGCATGAAAAATGTCATCGATCTGGCCGGGCAGATCGCCAGATCCGATGCCAGTGTGCTGATCACCGGAGAATCCGGTACCGGCAAGGAAGTCATGGCCAAATATGTCCATGCACACTCGGCGCGCGCCAGCAAACCCTTTATATCCATCAATTGTGCGGCGATCCCGGAAAACCTGCTCGAATCGGAGCTGTTCGGCCATGAGAAAGGCGCTTTTACCGGCGCCCTCGCGCGTCGCATCGGAAAATTCGAGGAAGCTGATGGCGGTACATTGCTGCTGGATGAAATATCGGAAATGGATGTCCGGTTGCAGGCCAAGCTGTTGAGAGCCATTCAGGAACGCATGATCGACAGGGTTGGCGGCACCACGCCGGTGAAGGTGGATATCCGCATCATCGCCACCTCAAACCGGGATCTGTCCGAAGCCGTCCGCGAGGGGGTGTTCCGCGAAGACCTGCTCTATCGTCTCAATGTCGTCAATCTGAAAATCCCGGCCCTGCGCGATCGTCCCGGCGACATCCTTGCGCTTGCAAAATTTTTCGCCGAAAAATATGCCCGTGCCAATGGCCTGCCGCTGCGAAAACTGTCCGAAGCCGCCTGCCAGCAACTGATGGCCAATCCCTGGCCCGGCAATGTCCGCGAACTGGAGAACACCATGCACCGTGCGACGCTGCTGTCTTCCGGCGACATGATCGAGGCCGATGCCATACGCATGCCCGACGGCGCGCCGGTGAGCAATGGCGGGGCCTGCGCCACAGACCCCCTCGCCGCACGCGCAGCACAGACGGCGGAAGCGGTCAGCAAGTCCCTCGTTGGCCAGACCGTCGCCGAGGTTGAACGCGATCTGATCATGGATACGCTGCATCATTGCCTTGGCAATCGTACCCATGCGGCCAATATTCTCGGCATTTCCATCAGAACCCTGCGTAACAAGCTCAACCAGTATGCAAACGAGGGCAT